>JAVKSW010000187.1:0-5680 GCA_039583505.1 Bryobacteraceae bacterium
GACCTCGGGCGAAGATCAGTATCCCGATTTGGTGGAGCTAGATCCATTCGGAGGTGTAAGCCTCTACGGCACGGTAGTTGCCGGCCTCGGGGAGAAGCTGGTGGATGGCGGCGTGGCCGGCATACGCCTGGCTGTCAATCCCAGTAAGTGGATTGGGTATGAATTGTTCTGGGATTATTCCCAGGCCAATGTGGAATTCCAGAGGTCGAGCGGAGTTTATCCGGCTGGCAGCGTGTATCCGCCGAATGGCCCAGCCGGTACGCCGCTTCCCACTTACAGCTTTGGAAGCCGAAACTACAGCTTTGGTCTGAACCCGATTTTCAATTTGAAGCCGCGGGGATCGAAGTTTCAGCCGTATCTGACGGTGGGTGTCGGCGGAGTGCAGTTTACTCCCACGGACACTGCCAAAGGTCTGGCGCGAGCGTCAAACACGAACGCGCTGTTCCATACCGGGAACCTGAACGACAATTTGCAGGTGGCCCTGAATTACGGCGGCGGTGTTAAGTGGCACCTGACCGACCATTTTGGACTGCGCATAGATGCGCGCGAATTCTGGTCGCGTAACCCCACCTACGATCTGCCCAATTATGCAGATGGCGGCGTCTACATTCCCGCCAAGCGAAAGATCAACGGTTTCCAAGGCACCGTGGGACTTGTGTTCTACATGGGACACAGCAAGTGTCCGGAGATGCCGCCTGCCCCGCCGCCGCCGGCACCGCTGCCAACGCCCACAATTACCGGGGCGGAAGGCACCATCTGCCAAGGCAAGCCGGTAACGCTACATGCCAATATCACCGGCCCGAGTGGTCACACTCTCCAGTACGCCTGGACGATGAACGGGCAGCAGCAAGGCGGGAACAGCCCCGACTTTACATTTACGCCCAACAATACAGGCAGCTTCAGCATTCAGGTTACGGTGACCGACACCACGCCGCCGCCGGCACCGATGGAGCGGCCGAAGAACTTCCCGGCACGCTGCTGGACTCCGCTGCCAACGCCCCCTCCGGCCGCGCCGGTTAACGCCACGGCCACGGTGACGGTGAACGATACGGCGCCGACGATCACCAGCGTTACGGCCGATCCGACCACCTTGGCTTGCGCTGCGAATACCACCGGCACGCACACTTCGACGCTTACTGCTCAGGCAACGCCTTCGGCTTGCGGCGGCAATCTGAGCTACAAGTGGACGGTGACCGAGGGCAGCGTGACCAACGACACGAGCCCGACAGCAACCTTCGATGCTTCCACTGTGAATTTCGAAGGCGGAGCGCAAGGCCAGACCAAGACGGTTACCGCGACTCTGACCATCACCGACGAGACTGGCAAGACGGCCTCGCAAACCACCACCATCACCGTGAACTGCCCACCGCAGTATGTGCGGCTCGATGACGTGGTCTTCGCTAAGAACAACACCCGTGTGAACAACTGCGGCAAGCGCATTCTGATCGACGACGCGGCACCCAAAGTCTCGGGCGGCGATTACGATATCGTACTCGTCGGACACCGCGATGCCGATGAAGCAGAATCCGCAACTGGTGGACGCCGTGGCCGCCGGGCTCGCAGGGGCGCCCATGAGCGGACTCCGCTCGACGAGCAGCGCGTGCTGGATTGTGCTGCTGTGTTGAGCGGCGGTACCGGCACCTGTGGCAAAGTCGATCCGTCCCGCATCCGAGTGGATTGGGTTGGCACCGACCAGACTTCGGAAACGAAGCCAGGGCTTTGCGGAACTTCCAACGTGAAGGAACGCAGAGGTTCGCAGACGACCGAGGCGGATAAGAACCGTCGCGTGGAAGTCTACCTCGTACCGCGAAACAGCCAGACCCTGCCGCCGGCTGTGAAGAACATCAAGCCGCTGCCGGAGCGTGAAGTTCGAGCGCTCGGCTGCCCGCACTAGACCAAAAGCAGTAGCGTAGAACAAAAGGGCCAAGCGGTTCGCCGCTTGGCCCTTTTCGTTGTTGGCACCGTATTGTAAGCCGGGCAGGAGGTGGCAGAATAGTAATCCTATGAAACTGCCTTGCCGACCGGCTCTTTTTGTTTTCAGCATCTGCGTTTTCACGACAGCGGCAATCGCTCAAAACGCACCGTTCACGATCGAGCAGGTAATGAGCGCGCCTTTCGCGAGTTCTCCCCTGGCAGCGCCAGCCAGTGCGAAAGTTGCGTGGCTCGTCAATGACCGGGGCCGAAGAAACGTTTGGGTCGCCAGCGCTCCTGGATGGAAAGGCCGCCAGGTCACAGAGTTCAACGAGGATGATGGGCAGGAAATCGCGGAGCTCGCATGGGCGCCGGACGGCAGTTATCTGCTGTTTACTCGGGGCGGTGATTTCGAAACAGGTGGGGACAATCCGAATCCGGATCTGAATCCGGTGAAGCCGGAGCAGGCCATCTGGATGGTGGCGACGACCGCAAGTGGGACAAATGGCTCCGCGCCGAAGAAGCTGACGGAGGGCCATGCGCCCGCAATCTCGCCCAAGGGCGATTGGGTCGCATTTCTCCGCGCCGGTCAGATCTTTCTGATGAAGCCATCGGGAGAGGGAGTGACACCCGCGGCGAACCAAAAGGCCACGGCAACGGATCTGTCGTGGTCGCCGGACGGCGCTGAGCTGGCCTTCGTGAGTGGACGCCGCGATCACAGTTTCATCGGGCTTTACAAGACGGCAGACAAAACGTTGCAGTATCTGGATGCAAGCACGGACCGGGACTCCGATCCGGTTTGGTCTTCAGACGGTACTCACATCGCTTATGTGCGAACAGCCTCGGGTGCTCGAACCTTCGGGCCGCGGCGGGAAGGAGAGCCGTGGTCCATCCGCGTGGCGGAGGTCAAGACCGGGTCCGCACATCCGGTTTTTCTTGCTGCCAGGGGACCCGGCAGCGTTTTCCATCGCATTGAAGCCGAGCACCAGGTGTTTTGGGGGGCCGGCGATGACTTGATTTTTCCGTGGGAGAAGACCGGCTGGTGTCACTTATACAGCCTGAGTCCGGGCGCGTCAACAGCAACGGAACTCACACCCGGGCAGGGCGAAGTAGAACACGTCGCGATCTCGCATGATGGCAAGACCATTTTCTACTCCACCAACATCGGCGATATCGATCGCCGGCATCTTTGGAGCGTGAATGTGCCGGGCCGGCCGGGGCCGCGGCCAGTCACGCGGGGCGAGAACATCGAATGGGAACCAGCGCCCATAGCCGACGGCTCGGCATTGGTCTTTCTAGCTTCCAGCTACAACGAAGCAGCACAGGCCATGGTGCGAACGGCCGATGGAGAGGGCAAGCCCCTCGCGCCAGACACGATACCCAGTGAGTTCCCGGCCAAGCTGCTCGTGAAGCCTGAACCGGTGATGATCACGGCGGCGGATGGCCTGCAGATACACGGGCAATTGTTCTTGCCGGGTAAGGGCCACGGTGAGCGTCATCCCGCACTGGTTTTCTTTCACGGCGGTTCGCGAAGGCAGATGCTGCTCGGGTTCCATTACATGGGTTATTACTCGAATGCATATTCGCTGAACCAGTATCTGGCGAGCCAAGGCTACGTGGTGTTGTCGGTGAACTACCGCAGCGGGATCGGCTACGGCCTGAACTTCCGGGAGGCGGTGAACTATGGAGCCAAGGGCGCAAGCGAGTTCAATGACGTGATCGGCGCGGGGTTGTATCTGAAGTCGCGATCCGATGTTGACCCCGAGCGCATTGGTGTCTGGGGAGGATCGTACGGCGGCTACTTGACCGCGCTGGCTCTCGCGCGCGCCTCAGATCTTTTCGCGGCGGGAGTCGATTTCCACGGCGTACACGATTGGAGCACGCTCAGGGGGGAAGGCGGGGCGCAGATTGGCGGAGATCCTGAGGGACAACGAGAGCGCCAGGAATCCGCAAGACTCGCGTTCGAATCCTCACCTATGGCTTCGGTAAAGACCTGGAAGTCGCCCGTACTGCTCATCCAGGGTGATGATGACAGGAACGTGCCGTTTTCACAGAACGTCGTGCTCGCCGGCGCGCTACGACGGCAGCATGTCGACTTCGAGGAGCTGATCATTCCGAACGAAATTCACGATTTTCTGATGCACCGGCATTGGGTGGAAGCGTACAGCGCGACCGCCGACTTCTTCGCGCGAAAGCTGCGGGTGAACACGGCGATTGAGTCCTCGCGCAACAAAGTATTGCCCCGGTGATCAGTAAGGCGGCGGCGCTGGGCTGGGGAACGGAAGGCGATGAAGTCGCGGCATCGACCTCAAAGACAGAGCGGCAACACTGGTTGCTTGCCGTCCACGGACCAGTGGCGCTGTCGTGGTAGTTCAGCGCCTGATTAGTTCCGGTTGTCCGATCACCGTTATCTACTTCGTTCCACTCCGCGACTGTATCGCTTGCGCCCGCTTGTACCACCACCCAATACTGGTCTCCCGCGAGCAGTTGCGGGTGTGTGGTTGAATCCGCACCCAATACGGACCCGCCACCTGTGCCGGGATACATAAATGCCGTGAGCCCGGTCAGGCTCATGGATTCCAGAACCGCGCCGGGCAACCCCCCCGAATCGCTTTCCAGATAGACGTTCACCAGATTCGTGCCGGATTGAAGTCCGAGAGCGAGTTGAATGTCGCCTAAATTGTAGTTCCCGGTCGACGTGAATGCCATTGCCACGGTCTGGTTCTGAATGGGAGCCCCGGCACCGACCGGTGTAGCGGGATTCGATCCGGTGATGTACCAACCGTATGGTGTGAAGCTCATGGCAGGCCCGAAATTGCTGTAAATCACCGTGGCGCCCGGCAATAGGACAGCAGAAAGAGCAAAGATCGAAATCCCGATCAAAACATTTGGCATGACCCTACCTCCAATGCGCGTGAGCGGCGTAAGCCAATAGGCGGAATTTACTAAAACCCTGCGCCAGAAGATTAGGGAAGAAAATGGGAAACGAGAGATTCGCATTTGTATCATTGCTCCTTGTCCAACTCTGACAGCCGCAGTTACTTTCGTTAAGTAGCAGGCGGTAATGATACGGTAACGTGCGGGTGTAACATGCTTGACCGGACGTTTCTCTCGGCACAAAGCTATCGGTCTGCCGTCGAAACTGCCGATCAGAAGGGCAGCAGCTGCAGTTACGCGCGCAATGCTGCATCTGCCGTACCCTGCTCATCAGACCGTAGCACTGGGGTTAAGATGTTAGGGAACTCCGCAAAGGGAAAAGGCCGTTGTTATCTGAGCTACAGTTGTCGCCCGACGACGTTCGGGAGGCTTTGCGGAGCGTTCTGCGCTCACCGAGCTTCGCGGGTGCCGAACGCAGAAAAAAGCTTCTCCAATATCTGGTAGAACGGACGTTGTCCGGCCAAGGCGACGCGCTTAAAGAATTCAGCATCGGGGTCGAGGTTTACGGCCGCGACCCAGCCACTTACGATCCGCGTCTCGACCCCATTGTGCGCGTCGATATCGGCCGTTTGCGGACCAAGCTGACCGAATACTACGCGACCGAAGGCCGCAATGACCCGATCCGCATCGAGCTGCCAAAAGGTTCCTATTCCATGGTTTTTCGGCCGGAGGGCACTATCCCGGTGGCGCCGCCCAAGGAACCCGCGCAAGTCATTCCCGCTGTGACGAACCGCGGATGGAAGCAATACGGGACGACTCTGGCTCTCACGTTGATTTTCATCCTGGCGTGCGCTGCAATTTTCATATACCGCTGGACCCGCCCGCCTACGTC
>JAVKSW010000188.1:0-5675 GCA_039583505.1 Bryobacteraceae bacterium
ACGCATTAGTGACCGACCAGATCGGCACGTGCATCGGTGTTCGCACGGCGGATTGCGTTCCTATTTTGCTGCTGGATCCGAGCCATCGCGCCGTTGCTGCTGTTCATGCCGGTTGGCGCGGCACCGCAGCGGCCGTGGTGAGACACACCATTGAGCGGATGCGAGAGGAGTTCGATACGGCGCCTGCTGATGTCTATGCCGCTATGGGCCCCTGCATTCGAGGGTGCTGTTACGAAGTGGGAGCCGAAGTCGCTGAGCACTTTGCGTCTCTGTTTCCCGAGTGGGAACCGGAACCGGAACCGGGCCACCGCAAGCTGAACCTGGTGGAAGCGAACCGTCGTCAAATGGAGAGCGCCGGTCTTCATCCCGATCGCATCTTCGATTGCGGTCTCTGCACGACGTGTGAGCCCGCCCAATTCTTTTCCCATCGGCGCGAGCCGGAGAATCCAGGCCGGATGGTCGCATCTATTTGCCGGCTGGCGTAGTCTCACAGCAGGAGTCATTTATGGACCGTAAAGCAAAAGCACAATGGCGCGGCGATTTGAAAGCGGGCGGCGGAACACTGTCTTCTTCGAGTGGCGTGCTCTCAAACACGCCGTATTCCTTCAAAGACCGCTTCGAGCAGGGAACCGGTACAAATCCCGAGGAGCTCTTGGCAGCGGCACATGCGGGCTGCTTCTCGATGGCGCTCTCGGCCGAATTGCAAAAAGAAGGTCTCAAGGCCGACAGCATTGAGACCACCTGCACGATCACGCTGGAGAAGGAGGGCAGCGGATTCGCCATCAAGAAAAGCGCTCTCGATCTGACCGCGAAAATTCCCGGTGCTGCGCAAGACGCCTTCGAGCGCGCCACGCAAGCTGCCAAAGAGGGCTGTCCCGTCTCCAAGCTTTACGACACGGAGATTACCCTCAGCGCGAAGCTGGAGAGTTAGGCGCTCGGCTACTCTTCGTCGTGCTGCGCGGAAAGCCGCGTCACCACCGTCATATCTTCTAACGTGGTCACGTCCCCGGTTACCGCATTCGTGGTGACGATCTCGCGCAGAAGCCGCCGCATGATCTTGCCGCTGCGCGTTTTTGGCAGAGCATCGGTGAACCGGATCTCCTCGGGTCGCGCAAATGGTCCGATCTCATGCGCGACCCACTGGCGCAGCTCCTGGCTCAGAGCCTCGTGGTTCCACTCGCCTTTTTTGCAGGTCACAAACGCGCACACGGCTTGACCGGTGATCTCGTGCGGTTTGGCGACCACTGCTGCTTCGGCCACGGCGGGATGATGGACCAGCGCCGATTCCACTTCCATAGTGCTGAGCCGGTGCCCGCTGACGTTCATCACGTCATCCACTCTTCCAAGTACCCAGTAATAGCCATCCTCGTCGCGTCGCGCGGCATCGCCGGTGAAATACGAGCCGGGAACCCGCGACCAATACTGCTCCTGAAAGCGCTTAGGGTCGCCCCAGATATTGCGAACCATGCTGGGCCAGGGCTCACGAATGATGAGATAGCCTTCGCGATCGTCGCCCAGCACGTTGCCTTGGGCATCGACGATATCGACAATCACTCCGGGCAACGGGAGCGAGGCGGACCCTGGTTTCGCAGGCACCGCGCCCGGCATACCTGAGATCATAATCGCCCCGGTCTCCGTCTGCCACCATGTGTCCACAATCGGGCAGCGATCTTTCCCGATAACGCGGCTATACCATTCCCACGCCGCCGGATTGATCGGTTCGCCGACAGATCCGAGCAGGCGCAAACTCGACAGGTCGTGTGCGTCGGGCCAACGTTCCCCCTGGCGAATTAGCGCGCGTATCGCCGTCGGAGATGTGTAGAAGATGGATACGCGATACTTCTCGACGATCTGCCAAAAACGGTCGAACGCAGGATAGTCCGGAGCTCCTTCGTACATCACCGATGTAGCGCCGGCCGCTAGCGGGCCGTAGACAATGTAGCTGTGTCCCGTGACCCAGCCGATATCCGCGGTACACCAGTAAACGTCGTCTTCCCGCAGATCGAAGACCCATTTCATGGTCAACGAAGTCTGCAGCAGATATCCTGCGGTGGTGTGAAGAATGCCCTTTGGTTTGCCGGTCGTACCCGACGTGTAAAGCACGAACAGCGGATGCTCTGAATCCACGTCCTGCGCTGGGCACGATTCGGCTTGGCGGTCCTGCGGCGGAGTGCCGGATAGCAGCTCGTCCTGCTCATCCCACCAGAGGTCGCGCCCTTCTTTCATTTCGATGGGGGACCGAGTACGTCGATACACGATGACGTTACGAACCTCCGGGCAGTCTTCCAAAGCTTCATCCACCGCCTGCTTCAGGCGCACTTCTTTGCCGCGCCGCCAGCCGCCGTCCGCTGTGATGACGAGTGACGCATTCAGGTCCTGTATGCGCGCCTTCAACGCCTCTGCAGAAAACCCGGCGAACACCACGCTGTGGGTGATGCCGAGCCTCGCGCACGCGAGCATCGCGATGGGAAGCTCCGGCAGCATGGGCATGTAAATGACGGCGCGGTCGCCGGTCTCATATCCCAGGCGGTTCAGAACAGTGGCGAAGCGGCTTACCAGACGGTGGAGTTCTGTGTAAGTGATCGTGCGCTGATCGCCCGGCTCGCCTTCCCAAATCAGCGCCGGTTTCGTCCGGCGCGACGTATTCAGATGCCGGTCAACGCAGTTGTAACACGCATTGATTCGGCCGCCCACAAACCATTTCGCGAAAGGCGGGTCCCACTCGAGCGTCTTCGAAAACGGGTGGAACCACGTCAGTTCACTATTCGCCGCTTCGGTCCAGAATCCGCCCGGGTCTGTTCTCGCCTGATCGTAAAGGTCGCGATACGCTGCCATGCCCTGAATACGGGCGCGGCTGACGAAATCGGAGCTGGGACTGTGTGTCTTCGAATCACTCATATCGATCGGCTTCCAGCGGCCAGTGTAACGCAGCAGCTCGGGATTACCATCGAACTAGGCATGAACTTGGGTCGGTTGTTGATCGTCGCAGGCCTCATACTCGTTGGGCTGGGAGTGGTGATCGCGGCGTTGAACCGGCTCAACCTGCCGGTCGGCCGCTTGCCTGGCGATGTGCTTTGGCGCGGCAAGCACACCACCGTCTATTTCCCCTGGGTCACCTGTCTCGTTCTCAGCCTGCTCGCAACTTTTTTGATGTGGATAATGAGCCGGCGTCCGTAGCTCTGCTAGTGAATCGTTCCTATTCGCTCCAGCGGCCAGAACACGAACACCGCCTTGCCATAGATGTAATTCTTGGGAACGAAGCCCCAGGCGCGACTATCGTTCGATGACACGCGGTGATCGCCTAACACGAAGTATTGGTTCTGCGGCACTATGCGCTCTGAGTAACTTCTGTCATCGCGGTACTCGGGGGGCACGTAGTTCTCCACCAGCTTCTTACCATTGACGATCACAAAGCCGTCCTCGACAGCGATCGTATCGCCGGGCAATCCAATTACACGTTTGATATAGGATTTCGTCGGGTCTTCCGGATACCAGAACACCACGGTATCTCCACGTTTGATGTTGCCGAAACCGAACTTATAACTGAATTGGTTGATGAATAGGCGTTCTTGATCGAAAAGACTCGGCATCATGCTCGTGCCCTCGACCTTTACTGGACGGTAAAGAAACAAGATCACTAGGACAGCAATCAGGACCGATAACATCAAGTCCCGAAACCAAGCCATCGTGGCGACGAATGCGGAACGCGGTCGCTCTGCTGTGCCCGGCTCGCTCATATCTGCTCTAAAGCTTATTACTAGATTACAAGGCGAAGTTCACATGCGCTCGCAAGGAAACACCTCTATAGAGGCAGCCCGTGCGAGACCGTCCTGTTCACTCGACCGTTGGACGAGCGATGGAATCTTTCGGTTGCCCAGCCTGCCTCAAACAGGCCTTGCGTGCCGATTTAGCGCTTGGCTTTGAGTTCCTGCTCTGCGCGGAGCCAATCTTCTTCCGCTGACCCGTGCGCGTGTCCGCGGGCAATCCAGTACGAATGCGCGAGTTTTGCGATCTCTTCGTTCGACGGCGACATCACGCCGACCGAGTCGATGATGGGCGCTTCGACTGAGCTGGATCCGGCGCCTGCCGACGTCGTCTTAACTGCCCGCGAACTGTCTACGATCGTTTCTGGGGAACTGTTCTTGCGATGCTTTGCCGGACCCATGTCACTCGTTTCTTTCTTCAGCTTGGAAGACCTGGAACTGCGCGGATTCGCTGTGGATTCTGCCGATGTGCTTGTCTCGGGCACAGGGGCTACGGTTTCTTCCGCGATCTTTGTCTTTTTCGAAGCTTTACTTGACTGCATGGAGCTTATTACACCATAGAAAAGCAAGCGTGTCAGCATTTCTTCCAGGTGTTTTGGAGCGGAATCGGCGAACATTTCATAAAAATTCGTCGGGGTGCTATCGCGTATAATTCGAAGTAAGTGATGTCGCGTCGAAGTAACAGTATTACGGCGAGTCGCTTACTGGCATTGCTGTGCCTGTGCGCGCTGATGGTTGCCTGCCTGGCAGGACCGATGCACAAGCACGATTCCAACCAGGAAGGTACCTGCCTCATCTGCCATGCGACGGAACGCGCTAACGTCGTCGCCATCGATGTTGACGCGGGTAAGCCTTACATCTCTTCTTCAGACGATGTATCGCCGTCGCTGCATCCCGTGCTTATCCTGGACGCGCCCAAGTCACCTCGCATCCCGCGCGCTCCGCCTTCCATTCTTTAACCCTGAATTCGGATTGGCTGCCACACGTTCGTGTGTACCCAGCCGGTCCTGGTGAATAAAGAAGGAGTTGTGTTTTGAACAGACTGATCAGGCCTGCTGGCGTGCTGGCACTTTTAACTTTTGCTCTCTTTGCCTGCGCCGAATCCAATTCGAACTTCCAGGCGAGTGGTAATGGCGGCACCATTCAGGGGACTGTCATCGATCCCAGCGGTGCTATCGTTGCCGGTGCCGATGTCACCCTGACCCACGCCGTTTCCGGATACAAACAGACGGTGAAATCCGGCGCCGACGGGACCTTTCGCCTGGTCAACATCCCGATGGATCAATATCACATCGAAGTCACTGCGCCCGGATTCCAACCTTACGACCAGGATGTTGCGCTTCGCACGCAGGTGCCGCTCCAGGTAAAGGCGCAATTGGCATTGGCCGGGTCGCAGCAGACGGTTGAGGTTTCCGCCTCCGCCGACGTGGTCGAAAATGTTCCGGCATCGCACACCGATGTCAGCCAAAACCTGCTTGCGGATCTGCCGATCGCGAGCACAGGCCAGGGATTGAGCGATGCGATCACGCTCACATCCGGCGGTGTGGTGGCGGATTCTAACGGCTTCTTTCATCCGCAGGGAGATCATGGCGAGACGACGTACGTGGTCGATGGCCAGCCCATCAGCGACCAGCAGAGTAAGACGTTCTCAACTCAGATTCCACCGAACGCTTTTCAGTCTCTCGAAATGGTCAGTTCGGGGCCCAATGCCGAATACGGCGACAAGACGAGTCTCGTGGTGAACGCCGTTACTCGTTCTGGCCTTGGACAAAAGCCCACCGCCAGCTTTGACTCATACTACGGGTCCTTCGCGACGGTTGGCGAGGATGCCACGTTCGGGATCGGCGGAGCCAAATGGGGAAATTTCTTCCTTGCAGATAACAGCAGAACGGGCCGCTTCTTAGATACGCC
>JAVKSW010000189.1:0-5639 GCA_039583505.1 Bryobacteraceae bacterium
ATTCGCAGGGGGATTGCTATCGCTGGCTGTCGCGGCGGGCGGAATTCGGCTCGTCACTGCGCTCGGCGCAGATCGATTGCCTCTTGGCGCCTACATTACCTTCGATGTGCGATTAGGGATGGTTGCTCTCGAAGCAGCCATTGCGCTGGGCGTCATACTGGCGACGCCGATCGCCTGGTTCAATCTCAGACCTCATCCGGGTAAGGCGCTGCAAGTTGAATCTCGCGGTGGAACGGCGGGGCGGGCTGCACAAGCGCTGCGGCATACCTTCATCGTTGCCCAGATTGCCTTGGCATTTGTTCTCCTGGCGGGGACAGGTCTGCTGGGGCTCAGCCTCAAGCGTGCAATGGACGTTTCTCCAGGATTTAAACCCGATCACACCGTTGCGGGGCAGATCTCTCTGGTTGGAAACCGCTATCCCTCGCCCGCGGCCGGCCTTGCGTTCGCCGACAGGTTGGCGGCCCGACTTGGCGAACAGCCGGGAGTCTCAGCCGTTGGTGTTTCCAACAATATTCCTTTCAGCGGTGAGAATGGCAAGAGCTCGGCTACCGCTGAGGGCCATGTTCTTCGGCCCGGCGAATCGCCGCGAGGGAATTACTCTTACGGAGTTGCCGGCGATTACTTCCAAGCGATGGGATTCTCGCTGCGCGCAGGCCGATTCCTCACGGCCGAGGATTCACATCGCAAAGCGCGAACCTGCGTGGTGGACGAGGATTTTGCCCGCTATAACTGGCCGAATAGAAATCCTTTAGGCCAGCGCGTGTTCCAGGGCTTACAACCCGGAAGTGATGCCGAGGCATTCACAGTGGTTGGCGTCGTCGGCAGAATAAAGCAGGCTGGTCTCACCGACGATACGGCCCAAGGTGCGATCTACTATCCCTATATTTATCGCCCCGACAGCAACATCTTCGTGGTCCTTCGCGGAAGCGTAGGGCCAGAGGCTCTGAAAGCGGGACTCGAACGCGTAGTCCGGCAAATTGACCCCAATCTGGCGGTCAATCAATTCCAATCGATGAGCGATCGGATTTCGGCCAGCCTGATCGACCGCCGCTCTCCGGCATTGCTCAGCGGCATTTTTTCAGGCATAGCTTTGCTTCTTATCGGTGTAGGAACTTACGGGGTCCTGAGTTACGCCGTTGCGCAGCGGCGGCGCGAGATCGCTGTACGCATGGCCCTGGGAGCGCGACCCTCGGAGATCCAAGGGCAGTTCTTGTTGCTCGCTTCGCGACTGCTGGCCTGGGGTGCAATCCTTGGCTTGTTTGGAGCCTGGGTGACAGGACGAGCGATGCAGGCGATTCTGTTCCATGTGCCTGCTCATAGTTTGGCGATACTCGCCGGATCAGGTAGCGTTATCGCGGTGGTTGCTCTCGCTGCTTGTCTACTGCCGGCGCACCGTGCCGCTCGGATATCGCCAATGCAGGCTCTCGCCGAATGAGTGGATCCCCCTGCGTGTCCGCAGCACCGTCGGTTCGCTGCCGGTGATTGTCGCACTACTTCGCCATTGAGTCGAGTAGCACGACAAATTGTCCCGGAGCATTCACGCGGCAATCGAGAAGAAAGCGATTTCCATCCCGCGTATCGAACGTGTAGAGCCAAGGAGTATTCGACCCGACTGTTCCCGCTGGCATAGTTTGCGGACACGCTCGAAATAGTTTTACTTGCGGCGGAACCGTCCCGCTAGAACGCAAGTTGGAAAGATCCACGCTGTAGATGAAATTGTCGGCGCCCATGAAAAACAGTTCGCGGCCGTCTCTGCGCCACACCGAGAAGTCCGCCCCGTTGACGGAGATTTGAATCTTGCCCGGTCCAGCTGGCTTCGCATCAAATGGACGGATATATATTTCCGATCGTCCACTTTCGTCCGAAGAATACGAGAGCCATCTTGCGTCCGGAGAGAAGCGGGCTCCATTTTCATGAAAAGGTGTCGCCAAATACGGGAAGCTATGAAAGTCTCGCGTGGAGGCAACCAGAATGTCACTGACCCCGAACACCATCCAATCGCCATCTGTTGACCAATCATAAGGATCGGGTGGTAAGGCTGTAGGGTATTCTTCCGCGCCAGGTTCCATCGATTTTTTTATGTAGGTGACGAACTTCGCAGCCCCTTTTCGATCTGAGGCGAACAGAATCTGTCTGCCGTCGGGCGACCAAACCTCACTCCAATCGTTTGCGGGATTGGTTGTTAGCGGCGCAACGATTCCGCGCGTCAACTCGGCTATCCAAAGATCGCGATTTCCGTCGTGCGCATCGGGGCGCGCAAAAGCCAAACGGTCGCCGGTAGGCGCGAGCCTAGGCTGGCTGAGTTCTCCCTCAATAGGAAGCGTCTCGAGAAGCTGACCTCGCCGGTCAAACCATTGTAGATGCGTATATGTTGCACCGGGAGGGCGCACCAAAAGCCAACGTCCATCGAGGGATGCGCTGAAAAAGGCCAATGTGCTCGGAGCATTGAAGGCGATTTGGTCAACAGCGATCTTAGGTTCACCGATAAGCCGTACTGCGCCGGTATCGAACCGCTGGGTGACGAGGGCTCCATCCTTGTAATAGACAAGCACTCCAGTGTCGCCATGAGCCGGCGGCAGGTATAGTGAGTTCGCATCCATTCGCATAACGCGCGTACGCTCGGAGGAATCGAGGGAACCTAAGTAGAGGGCGTTGTTTTCGCGCCTGGCACAGCGAGCGAGGTAGAGAAATCGCCTGCCGTCCGGAAGGAACTGTGGGCTGCGGTGCGAGTTTTCCGTCAACGATTGATCGAGGCGTGTGACTTGCGTCGGAGTGCTGCTCGAACTGCGAAGAAGGTAAAGCGGCTCGCGATTTGAGGGGCGGAATAAGAAATCTCCTTTCGATCCCCAACTGCCTTCCTGAAAGCCAGGCAAATCTGCAATTGTTTGCACTGGTCCGCCTTCGGGCCTGACTTTTTTCAAACGACCCCCGGCGAAGAACGCGACCCACTGATTATCGGGCGACCATATCGGCGCACTGGCATTTTCTGTTCCAGGCAAAGCGTGTGACCGGGAAGCATTTAGAGCACGGGTGAAGAGCCATTTATTTCCGGCCTCGTCTTGGCCAGGAAAGGCGAGATAGTGACCGTCCGGTGAGATCACCGGCATCTGATCGCCGGCTTCACTCATCAGGAACGGGAACCGAGCGGGGCTCGCCGTCGCCCTGCCTTTCGCGATCATCCAAATACTCGTCATTAACGCGGCTGAGATGCACGCCGCTGCGAGAATCCATGCCCAGCGCAGTTTAGAGGAACGCGCTTTCTCGACGGGCTTGACGGCACCGGCCCACTCCAGTTCTGCCTTCACGTCAGATGCAGCCTGCCATCGCTCGCTTGGATCCACTGCCAGGCATCGGTCGATTATGTGGGCCAATTCTCGCGACAAACTCGGCATGGGACCCGGAAGAGGTGCGGAGGGACGCTTGCCAAGCGCCATTTCATACAGCACTAATCCGAGCGAGTAGATATCCGTCCGGGCATCGACTGTGTCGCCCTGGCGCTGTTCCGGAGCCATATAAGCCGGCGTCCCCACGACCATTTCAGGCCGGGTAAGCGTCTCATCCGTGGGCGACTGAGCAAGACCAAAATCAAGTACCTTGATCCCGCTTTTTGAAACCATAATGTTGGCCGGCTTCAAATCCCGGTGAACAATTCCGCGCGCGTGCGCCGCGGCCAGAGCATCAGCGATCTGAATCCCATATCGTATGGCTTGCTCGATGGGAAGCGCGCCTTTCTTCAAGCGATCGGCCAGGCTGCCTCCGGAGATCAGTTCCAGCACCAGGTAGTTGGGGCCGACATCATACAAAGTGCAGATGTGCTGATGATTCAGCGAGGAAATGGATCGTGCCTCCCGCTCAAATCGAGCACTGAAATGCTCAGGGACGACCTTAATAGCCACTGCCCGGTTTAGACGCGTGTCGGTGGCGCGATATACCTGGCCCATTCCGCCTGCGCCCAGCGCTTCCTCAATGCGATAGGGTCCCAGTTGCGAGCCGGCGGGTATCGGCGTGTGGGCAGAATTTTCGAAGGATTCGAATAGCGGCCGGTCCAAGATTTTGCCGTCGGGATGTTGCGCGAGTAGACCCTCGACCTCCTGGCGTAAATCGGGAGCAACGCCAGCAAGAATGCCGGGCCCATTCGCCTGAGCGAGATGATAGAGCTCCTCGATTTGCCGCCACCGTTCGGGGGTCATAGCTCAAAGTTCTTTCATCCTATTTTTCCTGTGAGCTTTGAGGCAACTGTCGTGTGCGCTGTCGGAAGGATTGTCAACGGCCGAACTCAGCCTTCCACCACGCTGCCATTCCTGCATAAATCGATTGGACGTCTTCCACTTTACGCCCACTCGGCGAATGGAGAAGCGACGATCCCTGTTTACTCGCGCCCGGTCATCAAGGCGTCACGTAATCGGCCGCTCAAGGCAGAGGGGTCGATTATAAAACGTGCGCCGTTACTCACGTGTTAATCGAACGAGCATCGAAAATCTTCACTTCTTGCTGGAGTGGAAGAAGCGGGACAAAAAGACTGGAAGCCTGCGCCAAAGTGGTGGCGCTCACCGCAGGTGAGAAAGATCGTCTTTGTGCCAAAATTGGCGTACGCTGGAGAACATGCTCACGCACTTTCCCAAGGCAGTTCCAGAGATTCCGGTTAGCAATGTCGAGAGGGCGGCCGAGTATTACGTGAATGTGCTCGGGTTCCATTTCGACTGGGGTAATGACCAGGGTGGGATCGGCGGCATCTCGCAGGGGGAGTGCCGCATGTTCCTAACGAATGCACAGTTTCGCCAACACTACGGTAGTGACGGGACGGTCATGGTCTGGCTGAATCTAAATAGCAAGTACGAAGTCGACGAACTGTACCATCGTTGGCGGGAGGCAGGGGCGAAGATCCTTGCTGAGCCGGAGGATAAACCGTGGCACCTGCGCGAGTTCAGGGTCGCCGATCTGGACGGCAATCAGGTGCGCGTGTTCTACGACTTTTCTTGGGAATTGCGGCAGGAGCAAGCGTAGGACAGATTCGTGTCCATATTAATCGTGCAGCGTAAATCTATACATCGCCGTTAGTGGCGGCGAGCTATTCGTGTCTTAGGACGTTTTGCGACTTGTGCGCCAGCCATGTGGCTGAAATAGAGGCGCGCCATGCGTTCGACGTCCAGGTGGCGAAACCGTTCGAAAAGCCCGGTCCAGATTACCGAAAGCAATAGCGGTGTGATTACCAATTGAGGGAATTCGGCCAGTGTCCGATCGCGCAACTCGCCGCGTTCGACACCACGTCGCGCTAGAATTCGGATCGATTCAAGACCCGGCTCAATCACGAGCCGGTAATACGATTCGGCAAGTCTCGGGAAACGCCCGGCCTCGGCGAGTAACATGCGCAGCACGGCTCCACGCCTCGTATGTACCCAGTCCTTCATCATAGGTAACAAGGTCGCTTCCTAGAACTGGCGCAACGACCCGTCCGAGGCCGCAATGGCTGCCGCGGCGGTGATAGTGGGGCTGATCTCCTGCTTCACGATCGCCTGAAACAGGGCCTCTTTGTCTTTGAAGTTCAGATAGATCGTGCCTTTCGCCACCCCTGCACGTTGCGCAATGTCCTCCATACGCGCGGCGGCGAAACCGTTCTCGGTGAATTCGTCGAGCGCCGC
>JAVKSW010000190.1:0-5619 GCA_039583505.1 Bryobacteraceae bacterium
GCGTTACGTGGAGGAAGGCGAGGCGCCACTCGAGGCAGCATTGAAGGGCGCGGAACAAATCGGTTTCACGATCATGTCGCTGACCGTTTCGCTGATTGCCGTGTTGATTCCGCTGCTGTTCATGGGCGACATCACAGGCCGGCTTTTCCGCGAGTTTGCCGTCACGCTCGCGGTCACCATCATCGTCTCCGCGGTTGTCTCCTTAACGCTCACCCCCATGCTCTGCGCAAAGTTGCTACGACACCGGAGAGAGGGACAGGAAGGCAGATTTTACAGAGCTTCGGAGCACGTTTTTGAGCGAATCGTCGGCTTCTACGGCAGAACTTTGGAGTGGGTGCTGGAACACCGCAATTTGACGCTTGCGGTGGCAGCCGCGACTCTGGTTCTCACGATCCTGCTTTACATAGCGATTCCCAAAGGATTCTTCCCGGTTCAAGACACAGGGGAGATTCAAGGTATCTCCCAAGCCGATCAGAGCATCTCGTTTTCCGATATGGCGAGCCTGCAGCAAAGGTTAGCCGCCGCGATTCTCAAGGATCCGGCAGTCGACAGCCTTTCTTCCTTCATCGGCATAGACGGCACCAACACGACGCTGAACAGCGGTCGAATCCAAATCAATTTGAAGCCGCTCGCGCAGCGAAACCTAAGCGCCTCCGACGTGATACGTCGCCTGCAACCGAATCTCGCCAAAATCGACGGAATTGTGCTCTACATGCAGCCCATTCAGGACCTGACCGTAGAGGACATCGTCAGCAGAACGCAATATCAGTACAGTCTCGAAGATCCGGATCCCAACGAATTATCCAGGTACGCGTCCGAATTCGTCGGCAAGTTGGCCGCGCTTCCCCAATTGGCGGATGTCGCGAGCGATCTGCAGACGCGCGGACTGGCAGCTACCCTGGCAATCGACCGGCAAACTGCGATGCGTGTCGGCATCAACGCGCAAACCATAGACAATGCGCTTTACGATTCCTTCGGACAGCGGCAGGTATCGACATTCTTTACTCAGCTAAACCAATATCACGTAATCCTCGAGGTGCAACCGCAATTCCAGGTCCAGCCTGGCAATCTGCGCGACATCTACATTAAGTCGCCAACGGGAGGACCGGTTCCGCTCAGCGCGTTCACGCGCTCTTCAGATTCGTCTCTGCCGATTTTGATCAGCCATATCGGGCAATTCCCGTCGACTACTGTTTCCTTCAATCTGGCGCCTCGTGCGTCGCTGGGCGAGGCAGTGGATGTCATCCGAAAGGTCGAAAAGGAACTGCCGGCGCCTCCAGCGATGCAGACGTCCTTTCAAGGCACGGCTCAGGCGTTCATCGCCTCACTCACCAACGAATACCTTCTGATTCTCGCGGCACTCGCCACTGTGTACATCGTCCTTGGTGTTTTGTACGAAAGCTATATCCATCCGATCACGATTCTGTCCACGCTTCCGTCGGCGGGCGTCGGCGCTATCCTCGCGCTCCTGGTTTGCGGACAGGAGCTGACAGTCGTCGCCATCATCGGCATCGTTCTTCTGATTGGAATCGTGCAGAAGAACGCCATCATGATGATCGATTTCGCGCTCGACGCCGAGCGCGAGCAAAGAAAAGCCCCGCGGGATGCAATCTTTCAAGCGGCTCAACTTCGATTTCGTCCGATCCTCATGACCACCATGGCGGCACTTTTGGGAGCTGTGCCGCTAGCGTTCGGGACCGGGACCGGTTCGGAGCTGAGACGACCGCTGGGTATCACCATTATTGGCGGCTTGATTTTCAGCCAATTGCTGACGTTATACACGACGCCAGTCATCTATCTTTTCTTCGATACGCTCGCCTCGCGCATCGCCGCGTTCCGGAACCGGCACGCGAATAGACACGAAGGACAGCCGCACGCAGGCCCGGGACCGCAGCCGGCGCCGGCATCCGGAGACTAGACCATGAGTCTCTCGTCTCCATTTATTAAGCGACCAATCGCGACCGCTCTGCTCACCGTAGCAGTTGGGATGGCGGGCGCTGTTGCATTTCGTCTGCTTCCGGTGTCGCCGCTTCCCCAGGTCGATTTTCCGACCGTCTCAGTCTCGGCTTCGCTCCCAGGCGCCAGCCCGGAAATCATGGCCTCTTCGGTGGCCACACCGTTGGAGCGGCAGTTCGGCCGAATCGCGTCCGTGACGGAGATGACTTCGTCCAGTTCGCTCGGACAGACCGGTATCACCCTGCAATTCGATCTCAACCGCAACATCGACGCTGCAGCACGCGACGTAGAGGCGGCCATCAATGCCGCCCGCGGGTATCTTCCGGCGGATTTGCCGAGCAATCCCACCTACCGGAAAGTGAACCCGGCGGACGCTCCGATCATGATCATTGCGCTCAGTTCGGACAAGCTGCCTCCGGCCGCGCTGTACGACGCCGGATCGACCATTCTGATGCAGAGGATTTCTCAAATCCCAGGCGTGGGGCAAGTGATCGTTGGCGGTAGCTCCGCGCCCGCGGTTCGGATCGATGTGAATCCGACGCAGGTTCAACATTTCGGACTCAGCCTGGACGGCATTCGGGCTGCGATTGCCGCTGAAACCGCGAACCTGGCCAAGGGCAGCTTCTCCGGTAAAAACAGAACCTGGATGATCGAGGCGAACGATCAGTTGATGCACGCTATCGATTACCAGCCGCTGCTTGTGAAATACAGCGGCGCACCCGTACGACTCGCGGACGTGGCGAGGGTCACCGATTCGGTGCAGACGGTCCGTTCCCTGGGTCTGGCAAATGGAAAGCGTTCTGCCTTGCTGATCATCTTCCGACAGCCTGGCGCAAACATCATCGATACGGTCGACGGAATCAAGGCGGCTATTCCCCAACTGCACGCCTCGATCAACAGCGCCATCGATATGACGATCACGTTGGATCAAACCATCACCATCCGGGCTTCCGTCAGAGATGTCGAACGAACTCTTCTTATTTCTATTTGCCTGGTCGTTCTGGTGGTGTTTTTATTCCTGCGCGACATTCGCTCTACGCTGATTCCGGCCGTGGCGGTACCGATCTCGATTATCGGTACCTGCGGCGTCATGTATCTGCTGGGTTTCAGCGTTGACAACCTGTCGCTTATGGCTCTTACCATCTCGACCGGCTTCGTCGTGGACGACGCCATCGTTGTCCTCGAGAACATCACGCGCTATCGCGAGCGGGGAATGGGCGCGATGGAATCGGCGCTTAGAGGCGCTTCCGAGATTGGATCTACAGTGCTCTCCATCAGCATTTCGCTGGTTGCGGTTTTCATTCCTATTTTGATGATGGGCGGCATTATTGGGAGATTGTTCCGCGAATTCGCGGTCACGCTATCCGTCACTATCCTGGTTTCTCTGGTTATCTCTCTCACCACAACACCGACCATGTGTTCCCGCCTGCTGAGTGACGAGAAGGGACACGGCCGGCTCTATAACGCCAGCGAGAAAGTCTTCGTTTTTATCCTCAAGACATACGAGCACAGCCTTGCCTGGGTGCTGCGCAACTCCGCACTCGTTCTTCTCATCGCAATTGGAACGCTCTGCCTCAATATCTACCTGTACGTGATCGTTCCCAAAGGTTTTTTCCCTCAGCAGGACACCGGACGGCTTACTGGAAACTTCGTGGGCGATCAAAGCACGTCGTTTCAGGCGATGCAACAAAAGATCTTTCAGCTCTCGAAAATCGTCCAGCAGGATCGAGCGGTGGCCGCGATCGAGGCATTCACCGGGGGCGGCGGCGGTACCACCACAAACACCGGCCGCTGCTTCATTGCTTTGAAGCCTCTGAACGAGCGCAAATCGACTGCCGACCAGATCATCACCAGGCTGCGCCCAAAGCTGGCGGCCGTTCCCGGCGTGACCCTGGTTCTGCAGGCGGTCCAGGATCTGAGGATTGGCGGCAGGCAGAGTGCCGCTCAATACCAGTACACGCTGCAAAGCGATAATTTGCAGGAGCTCACGCACTGGGCTCCCCTTCTCCTCAATTTGATGAGGAAAATGCCCGAGCTGACCGACGTCACCAGCGATCAACAGAATAACGGCCTGGAAGCGAATCTCGTCATCGATCGCCCCACAGCGTCCAGGATGGGTCTGACACCTCAAACGCTCGACAACATCCTTTACGATGCGTTCGGAGAGCGTGAGATCGCGCGAACTTACACGTCGATGAATCAATATTTCGTCGTCATGGAAGTGACTCCCACGTTTTGGCAGAATCCAAGCGGATTGAAAGAAATTTACGCAACGTCGGCCAACGGCACTCCCATCCCTCTTGCGGCATTCACGCATTTTCAGACTTCCACCGCAGCGCTAACGGTAAATCATTCCGGTGTCTTTCCGTCTGTAACCATCTCTTTCAATCTGGCGCCTGGCATCGCTCTGGGACAGGCGGTAACCAGTATCGATGCGATGGAGCAAAAGGCAGGAATGCCGACCACCATCAATACGAATTTCACCGGAACGGCGCAAGCCTTTCAATCCTCCCTCGCGAATGAACCACTGCTGATCGCGGCGGCGCTTGCAGCCGTCTACATTGTCCTCGGAATCCTGTATGAGAGTTTCATTCACCCGATTACCATTCTTTCCACGCTTCCGTCTGCCGGGGTCGGAGCACTGCTGGCGCTGATGGTCACCAAGACGGAACTAAGCGTCATTGCGCTGATCGGAATTCTGCTGCTGATCGGAATCGTCAAGAAGAACGCGATCATGATGATCGACTTTGCGCTCGAGGTGGAACGCCGCGATCATAAAACGCCAAAAGAGTCCATCTTTGAAGCCTCGCTGCTGCGCTTCCGGCCGATCATGATGACCACGATGGCCGCGCTGCTGGGTGGATTGCCGCTCGCGCTGGGAACGGGCACCGGATCCGAATTGCGGCGGCCGCTGGGAATCACCATTGTCGGCGGGCTCATCGTCAGCCAGGCGCTGACGCTCTATACGACACCCGTGATTTATCTCTACATGGACCGTTTCAGTTTGTGGCTCCGTAAAGTAGTTCACGGCGGTGCGCCGGACGCGCCCGCTGAAGCGCTGGGACCGGCGAGCTAGAAAAGCGAATGGAAACGCATTACAAAATCACGACTGAGCCGCATCCGGCCGAACAGGCGGTCACGCTCTGGCTCAACGGAAAATTTTGCGAAGATGCTTTGCCGGAATTGAAGCAATCCATCTCAGAAGCCAGAGGTGCACAACAGCGTATTTATATCGATTTGAGCGAAGTCACATTGGTCGATCGAAAGGCTGTTCAATACTTTTCTGAACAGGCTGACGACGATGTGAAGCTGGTCAACTGCCCCATTTACTTAAGACGATGGATTCCGCAGGTGAGTGATGAAGTTGAGAATTAGAGACGCGGGTATCCCAACCGCAAGCGTTGTCGCGCTGGCCGTTCTGCTGACGGCCTGCAATCCAGGCCCGAAATATGCGAAGCCGCCAGCCCAGACGCCAACCGCCTATAAGGAGGCGGTCCCGCAGGAGTACAAGGAAGGCACAGGCTGGAAGATTGCACAGCCGGGCGACGACAAGATCCGCGGCAAATGGTGGGAACTCTACAACGATCCTCAGCTCAATGCGCTGGAGGAGCAGGTACAGGTTTCCAATCAGAGCATCATCCAGGCGGAGGCGAACTTCCGGTC
>JAVKSW010000191.1:0-5612 GCA_039583505.1 Bryobacteraceae bacterium
TCGTTCGACAGGTTCACCAGAACATCGGCGCCTCCATGCGTAAACTGCCGGACCAGGGCCGGAAAAGCCGATTCATAGCAAATGAAAACACCGAGACTATGCCCCGCGGCGGAGAGTATTTTGATGTCGTGCCCGGGAACGAAATCACCCGCTTCCTGAGTGACTCGATTGACGAAAGAGAACACTCGCGGGACAAACTCTCCGAACGGCACCAGATCGATCTTGTCGTAGCGGCCAGTCTCTAGGCCGCTAGGACCCAGCAGCACGGCAGAGTTCATGGGCTGTTTTTCGGAAGTATAGGCGACCGTGCCGAAGAGGAAATAGCCATGCCGTCTGGCGATCTCACTAGCCGCTTCGCGGAACTCCGGATCGTCGTAATAGTAGAGCGGAGCGGGCAGTTCAGGCCAAATGACGAGTGGCGCGGGAATCGCCTCGGACAACAGACTCAGTTGCTGTTCCGTTTTTTCCTGAAGGAGTTGGGTCCACTGAATGGCGGGGTCAATATTCGGTTGTATCAGCAGCGCTCTGCTGTTTGCACCGATATGTTCCGGAATTCGAGGCAGAGCCCAGAGGAGCGGCAAGAGCAGCAAGGGCGCCAGACGAATGCGCGGATAACGTAAAAGCGTGCAAGCGATCGCGGCCGCCAGCATGCAAAAGACAAAGGAGAGTCCGTAAACGCCGACGAATGGCGCCAGCCGCAATGGTAACGACATATCAATCCCGGCATTCCCAAGATCGAGCCAGGCGAACCCGAAGGTTGCGTGCGTGCGCTCGAGCCCGGTCCAAAGTGCAGCGACGGCAGGCACGGCATAGCTGGTGCGCATCAGCGGACCAGCAAGGCAACTGAAGACCGCAAGGTGAAGCGCCTTCAGGACGCAGAAGAGGAAGAACGAGCCCCAGCTTCCCGCGCTGCCCATTCCGCCGTGTACTTCGAGCACGAACTGAATCCAGCCGCATAGAAAAAACCAGTAGAAGATTCCCGCAGCCCAACCGTAAACGAACCTCTGCCATGCGTCTTTCGTTCGCGCGAGTACGACCAGCAAAGGAGCGAGCGCAATTGGCGCGAGGAAGCGAAAATCGAATCTCGGAAAAATGGCGAGCAAGAGGGCTGCTGAGAGCAGTGAGAGAACTGTGTGGAAGGCGATCCGCCGATAGTACGGGGGCCAGCGCTCCAACACACTAGGCATTTGCCTGAGACGCTTCTTCGCTGACCTGATCGGCCATGTAGGAGCTGCGCACAAACGGACCGCTGAACACCATTTTGAATCCTATGGAAAGTCCGTAGTCCCGATAGGCGTCGAATTTTGCCGGAGACACGTATTCTGCCACGCGCAAATTGAGCCGCGTGGGTTGAAGATATTGCCCGATTGTGGCGACATCCACGCGAGCTTCCAACACATCGCGCAGGAGCCCATGAACTTCCTCGATGGATTCGCCGAGACCTGTCATGAGTCCCGACTTGACGAGCGCGTGCGACCTCGCTTCTTTCGCGAAGCGCAAGACGCGAAGCGATTGTTCATAGTTCGCTTGCGGGCGAACGCGGCGGTAGAGCCGGCGCACTGTTTCCATATTGTGATTGAAGACGTGCGGACCCGACTCGAGCACGCGCGCGACGGCATCCAAATCTCCGCAAAAATCGGGCGTAAGCACCTCGACACGGGCGTCAGGAAGCGCCAGACGAACCTGGCGCACCGTTTCCGCGAAATGATGCGAGCCGCCGTCCGCCAGATCGTCGCGATTCACCGACGTAATCACTACGTACCGCAACTTCATGCGTGCTGCCATCTCAGCGATATGCCACGGCTCCTCGGGATCGAGCCAAAAATCCTTTTTGGCGGCGGACCCTTTTGGTACGGAGCAGAAGCCGCACCCGCGCGTGCACAAGTTGCCGAGAATCATGAAGGTCGCGGCCCCGCGATGAAAGCATTCGTGGATATTCGGGCAGCGCGCGGATTCACAGACGGTATGTAGGTTACGTTCTCGCAGCTCTGTTTTGAGGAGATGGACCGATTCGAAATGAGTCCGCGGCTTCCGCAGCCACTCCGGCAAGCGCGGTTGCGCAATGTCCTGTTGACTGCTCTCAAGCTGAACGAGGCTGTCGGACCTCACGGACTCATTGTAGCCTCGCGGCCTGTTTTGCCTTGTATTCGCCAACGTCTAGACCGTTCGTTTGAACCGAATACAGCGTAGAATAAAGAACTACGAGCATACGATGCGTTTAGCTGTAATTCTGTTCTCTTTTGCGCTCGGTCTCGGCGCACAAACCGCGGGGTTAGTTGTCCCTTCTGCTCCTTCTAACCCGGACGCGACTTTACCGGCACAAAAAATCGGCCCCAACGATCTGCTGTGGGTCTCTGTGGCAGACTGCCCCGAGCTGACGCGGAATTTCCGTGTTTCCTCAACTGGCACTCTAGCCTTGCCGCTGCTGAAGAAGCGCCTCGATGTAGCAGGCAAATTCCCGTCAGAAATTGAAACCGAGATTACGGATGCGCTGGTAAAGGAGGAGATCCTGGTTCAGCCGGTAGTCACTGTCTCCGTCGCAGAATATCGTAGCGTTCCGGTCAGCGTAATGGGAGCGGTGAAACGTCCCATTACGTTTCAGGCCGTGGGCAACGTTACGCTGCTTGATGCACTTACCAAAGCGGAAGGACTCACTGCCGAGGCTGGTCCGGAAATCTTAGTGAGCAAACCGCGCCGGGCCGAGGATGGCGAGTCGACCGGGTTGGTTGAGCGCATTCCTATAAAGGGATTGATCGACGAAGCAAATCCCTTGCTGAATGTCCGCCTTTACGGCGGAGAAGAAGTCCGCGTTCCACCCGCCGGGAGAGTATACGTCGTGGGAAATGTGCGAAAGTCCGGATCTTTTCCGGTTCAAGATGGCAATGACACGACTGTGCTCAAAGTGATCGCGCTTTCTGAAGGGTTGGCGCCCTACGCAAATAAGGAAGCTTACATTTACCGGCGAGAGGGTGGCAAGGATAGCCGCGACGAGATTCCTGTTGATCTGAGCCGCATCTTAGATCGCAAGGCGCCCGACGTGCCGCTGCAGGCAAACGATATCCTTTATATCCCTGACAATAAGGGCCGCAGATTAACCGCCCAGACGTTAGACAGGATCGCGGGCTTTGGCACTTCGACCGCGTCAGGGATGCTGATTTGGCATTGAGGTAACGAGCCCCCGAGCGAGAGACTGAGCTCCCATGAAACAACTGCAGCGAGGCCCGTCTGAGCTGGTGGAAGCTTCGCGCACTCCTCCTTACCTCCCTTCGCAGCCCTATGCGGATTTCGACGGAGCACAACCGTCCGTTTCGGCTTCACACTATTTCCTGGTCGTGTTCCGCCAGAAGTGGAGAATTCTAGGTTTCGTCGCAACGTGTCTGCTGGTCACTTATCTGGTCTCATCGCGCCTCACTCCGATTTACGAAGCTACGGCGAGGATCGATGTTGACCGCCGAGTGCCTTCCGGGATTATCGGACAGGAAGCCACCCAGGCAGGGGCATCCGACGATGGTGACCAGTTCATGGCCACGCAGATGGAGTTGATCCAGTCCGACGGAGTATTGCGCCCCGTCGCGGAGCATTTCAATCTCTTGCAACGGGAGAGTCAGCTCGAAAAGCTTCCACCCGACAAAGCGCGGCAGAAAGCGGACGCGCCGACTTACCTGCGGCAGTTGAAAGTCACCCGGCCCATCAACACTTACATTCTGCGCATCAGCTACCGTTCGCCAGATCCACGCTTAGCCGCCGACGTCGCGAATGCGGTCGCGCAATCGTACCTTGAGCACACGTTTGATATTCGCGTTCGATCCTCCACGGCGCTGTCCGCGTTCATGGAGAAGCAGCTCGATGAGCTCAAAGCGAAGATGGAACGCTCCAGCCTCGCATTGGCGAAGTTCGAGGAAGAGCTGAACGTCATCAACCCGGAGGAAAAGACAAATATCCTCTCCGCGCGCCTGTTGCAACTAAATACCGAATACACGAATGCGCAAGCCGATCGCGTGCGAAAGGAGGCTGCCTACAACGGAATGCAAAGCGGCTCCCTCGCTGCGGCCGAAGTCTCTGTGCAAGGGCAGGACCTGAGCAAACTCTATGAGCGGCTGAACCAGGCCAAGCAGCACTTCGCGGATATCGCCACCGTGTATGGCGCGAACCATCCTGAGTACCGGAAAGCGGCTAACGATTTGGCCGAGGTGCAGCGGCAATTCGAAGAGATGCGGCATAACGTCGCCCAGCGCATTGAGACGGATTACCGCGAGTCGCTGACGCGTGAGCAGATGCTCGCCAAGGCTGTCGCGCAAACGAAAAGCGATTACGATCAATTGAACGGCCGCTCGTTCGAATATCAGCAGCTCAAACGCGATGCGGATGCGGACAAGACGCTTTATGCCGATCTCGAGCGGCGCATTCGCGAAGCCGGCATCAACGCGGGATTTCAAACCAGCTCCATTCGTATCGCAGACTTGGCGAGACCACCGGACAAACCAGTGTTTCCGAAAAAGGGCTTGAACCTCCTGCTTGCATTCATCATCTCGTCGGTCTTGGCAATTTGCTGCGCCATCTTGGCCGATGTCATGGATACAACCGTTCGAGATCCGGAGCAGGCTGCGCGCGCGCTCGACACGAGCGTTATCGGAACGCTTCCCGCGGTGAGAGAAATGCGCCGTGTGGTCGGTGCTATGGCGCTCAGCACCTCGGCGGGACATCTGGAAGGGAATGGGAACGGTCCATCGAACGGCGTCGGTCTTGTGCGATACGGACACAATGGTGACCCTCCCGCGCGAAAGGAGAGCAAATCTCGCCGAAAAAGCTCCCATGGTTCATCCGGCTATGGGTACGAAGGAATCTCTTCTTATGAAGAAGCGATTCGCACGTTGCGGCACTCCATCTTTCTGCCTGATTTCGATAGAACCGTCAAGTCGCTGATGCTGACCAGCGCGGCGCCGGGGGAAGGGAAATCGACGGCGACGGTTCATCTGGCGATTGCGCATGCTGAGCAGGGCAAAAAGACATTGATCATTGATGCCGACCTGCGGCGGCCCAGTGTTCACAAGAAGCTCAATCTAAGTGGAAGCGTTGGTCTATCGAACGTCTTGCTCGGTGAGCTGAGCTGGCAAGACGCGTTGGTCCGAACAGAGAATTGGCCCGACCTGCATGTCATTGCCGCCGGTACGGTATCGCGTCGCGCGTCCGATCTGGTCGGCTCGACGATGATCGACATTCTGGATCAGGCGGCCAGCGAGTACGATCTCATCCTGGTGGATGCTCCGCCCCTGCTGGGATTTGCCGAGGCAATGCAGGTGGCCATCGCTGTCGATGGTGTCGTCGTGCTGGCACGAGCGGGTCAGACTAGCCGTAAAGCCGTCGCTCGAGCTCTGGCAACACTGAATCGGCTGCGCGCAAACGTCATCGGCCTCGTGCTAAACGAGGTCGATAAGAACAACACGCACGGCTATTATTACTACTACTCCGATTACCGCAAATATTACGCCGAAAACGCGCAGAGGAGCTGAACTCGAAATCGCGCGGTGTGGCAGCTCACTCGATCGATTTTCCAGCGCCTGAACGATCAGGCACATTTGCTGTATGACGTCGCCTCCATCTATGGAGTCCAG
>JAVKSW010000192.1:0-5600 GCA_039583505.1 Bryobacteraceae bacterium
CTGGCGGCGTGGCGCTGCGCTTCCTCACCCAAAGCGCCTATTTCGTCGGCCGCGTGGAAATCCGCGGGGTGAAAGCCCCCCCAAACGCCGGTGAGCTTGCGAGTACGACGAAACTGCGTTTGGGAACTCACTATGCAGATGTAGACACAACCGAAGCTGCTCGATCGCTGATGACGCTGCTGCACCAGAACGGGTTCTATCACGCAAGCATTCATACCGAGGTCGAATACCGCCCGCGCTTTGAAGAAGCAAACGTTGTCTTCCAAGTCGATACGGGTAAGCGCGCGCGTTTCGAGGAGCCGGTCATCGCGGGTCATCCCGCGCGGTCAGAGCAAAGTATCGTGCGTGCCACGCATTGGAAGCGACTTTACGGCTTGCTCGGATGGCAGGAGGTCACCCAGACGCGTGTACGTCAGGGGCTGGACAACCTGAGGCGCTATTACGAGAACCGGAATCTGCTCCAGTCGCGAGTGACGCTGGCAGGTTTGGAATTCCATGATCGGACGAACACGGTCCAGCCCACGCTAGATATTGAAGCGGGCGTTCACGTCATCATCCGAACTTCGGGCGTGAAAATCAGCGTCGGCAAACTCAGGCAACTCGTCCCGGTCTTCGAAGAGCAGTCCATGGACCCCGATCTTTTGATCGAAGGGCAGCAGAATATTCAGCACTATCTCGTGTCGGAGGGTTATTTCGGAGCTGAGGTCACTTACAAGACCTCCGCCGGAGACAATCCCAACGAGCGGGTCATCACTTACTTAGTCAACCGCGGCGGCCGTCATCGCTTTGTCCACCTTGCAATATCGGGCAATAAGTACTTCGGCGTGCAGACTATTCGCGAACGCCTATACCTCCAGCCCGCCGAGTTTCCACGGTTTCCCTATGGCCGGTTCAGTCAGCTCTATCTCAAGCAGGATGTCCAATCGATCGAAAACCTTTACACTTCAAATGGCTTCCGTGACGTAAAAGTCGTCTCCAGGATTGCGGATGATTATGCCGGTGTAAAGAATCACCTTGCCGTTTTCATTCGCATTCAGGAAGGGCGCCAATGGTTTGTCTCCCGGCTGTCACTGGAAGGTACCAGCGCCGAGGATGCTGCGGTGCTGCGACCGGTTCTCGGATCGCTCGATGGGCAGCCATTCAGCGAAGCAAACGTTGCCGTCGATCGTGAAAACCTTCTGGATTATTACTACGACCGCGGCTTCTTGAACGCGACGTTCGACTACTACGTAACTCCGGCCGCGCGACCGAATCGGGTCAACATTACGTACGTTCTGCACCCTGGACCCCGCAAGTACGTTCGCGACGTGCTGATCAGCGGCTTGCAGACCACGCGTTCGGCGCTGGTCAGCCGGCGCATTGAGCTGAAGAAAGACGAACCTCTTTCCCTGGCCGAGCAAACCGATAGCCAGCGGCGGCTCTATGACCTGGGAATCTTTGCACGTGTGAATACCGCACTGCAGAATCCGGATGGGGATGAGGCCGACAAGACAGTGCTCTTCGATTTGGACGAGGCGAGACACTATTCCGTCAACGTAGGCGTCGGGGCACAGATCGCGCGAATCGGCGGCAGCGTAACAAGCCTGGATAATCCCGCGGGAACCACTGGCTTTGCGCCGCGCCTCGCGTTGGGCATCAGCCGAATCAATTTTCTCGGATTAGGGCAGACGCTCGGAGTTCAGACGGCCGTCTCGACCATCGAGCAGCGCGGTACTTTCACGTATTTCATTCCTGAGTTTGTCTCCAGCGACAATCTGAATCTCACGATCACCACTCTGCTGGAGAATTCAAGCGATATCCGCACCTTTACCGCGCATCGGCGTGAGGCCTCGATTCAGCTTGGGCAAAAGCTATCGCGTGCTTACTCGGTGCAATATCGGCTCGCGTTCCGGAACGTGACTCTATCGAACCTCAAGATAGACCAATTGCTGGTGCCGCTTCTCTCGCAGCCGGAAACCGCTGGCATGGGGGAATTTTCGATCATCGAGGATAAGCGCGACGATCCCACCGACGCACATCGCGGCACCTACACCACGGTGGACCTCAGCTATGCGCCGGCATTCCTCGGATCCCAGACTCAGTTTGCGCGCGCGTTATTCCGGAATTCGACTTATCATCCATTTCACCGCGACATCGTGTTCGCCCGAAGCACTCAATTTGGCCTGATCGAGCGCACAGGCGGCCGTTCGCAGATCCCGCTTGCCGAGCGGCTGTATTCGGGCGGATCTACTTCGATTCGCGCTTTCCCGGATTTTCAGGCCGGGCCGCGCGACACCACAACCGGTTTTCCGTTGGGTGGGAACGCGATGCTCACCAACAATCTGGAAATGCGCTTCCCCCTCTACGGCGATAATCTCGCGGGTGTGCTGTTCCAGGACGCCGGCAATGTGTACGACTCCCTCGGCGACTTGAGCTTTCGCTTCCGGCAGCGGAACCTTGAGGATTTCAACTACATGGTTCAGGCGGTCGGATTCGGCTTACGATACCGCACTCCGATTGGACCCGTTCGAGTGGATCTGTCTTTCAGCCCCGATGCCCCGCGATTCTTCGGGCTGAAAGGCACGTTGCAAGATTATATAAACGGTACAGCAATAGCGACCGTCCAAAAGATCAACGCTTTTCAGTTTCATATTTCGCTCGGACAGGCCTTCTGATGTATCGTTTACTCCTGATAACCACCTTGGCTGTTGGGCTCCGCGCCGAGATTGTAGATCGCATAGCAATCACCGTCGGGCAGCAGGTGATCACCGAGCTGCAGGTCGATGAAGAACTTCGCGTGACCGCTTTTCTGAATCATCAGCCCGTGACGCGAAATGAAGAGGCGCGCCGATCCGCCGCCGACCGGCTCGTGGAGCAAGCGCTGGTGAAACATGACATGGAGGTGAGTCGCTACCCCTTGCCTGATTCGGAGGACGTTGACAATTATCTGCGGCAGGTCCGCGCCGATTTCGACAGCCACGCACGGTTCGATCGGATCCTGGCTTCCTACCATCTCACGGAAAACACGCTGCGAGATCATCTCGCTCTTCAGCTCACGTCGCTGCGGTTCATTGAATTCAGATTCCGGCCGGATGTGGGTGTCTCGGATTCCGATATTCAGAATTATTATCAACGAGAAATGGCGGACTGGAAAGAAAGCCATCCCGGGGCCGCACCGCCCAGCCTCGCGTCTTCGAGAGAATCGGTCCGAAAGGCGTTGATCAACGCTCGTACCGACGACGTTCTGAATAGATGGCTCGAAGAGGCCCGCAAGCAATCCAACATCGTGTATTTGGACAAATCTCTGCAATGATCCGCGCATGAGACGCACCATTCGCATCTTCGCAATCACTGCCGGTGCCGTGACAGGCATCTTGCTGCTGGTTGTTGCCGCCGCGTTGGCGACGATGCAGACCACCTGGTTTAAGGACAAACTGCGGGAAAGAGTTGTTGCGGCGATACAAGACGCGAGTGGGGGAGTCGTCGAGCTGGGCTCCTTCGGTTACGATTGGCGAACGCTGACGGCGGAGTTTCGCAGCTTGGTTGTGCATGGAACAGAGGCGCCCGGCGCGCAACCCCTGTTCCGCGCCGATTCAATTCGCATCGGATTAAAGATTGTCTCCGTTTTCGAGCGCGATATCGATATTGCGTCGCTGGTCGTAGACCGCCCCCAAATCCATCTGCTGGTTGCGTCCGACGGCAGCACAAATATCCCAACCCCTATGCTGGGCCGCAGGAGCACTGAACAGACCGTAGAGGCTCTGCTGAAACTCAAAGTCCGTCACTTTGAATTTCTGCATGCTGCGGTTGAGGCCGACGCGCGGAACGTGCCATTCAGTGCGCGCGGACAGGATCTCTTCCTCACGCTCACCTACGACCGCCGGGGACCTCGATACAACATGACGGTTCGCTCGCATGAGCTGCGGATCGAAACGCAACGATGGCGTCCAGTAAATGTACAGCTCAATGCCAGTGCGCAGCTCGAAAAGGATCGCCTGACGATTCGCCAAGCCACGTTCTCGCAGAACGGCTCGAGGATCGAGGCAAGCGGCACAATCCAGCATTTTCTCCGCCCAATTGTCGATTTCGGAATCAACGGCCGTTTTGCCCTTGCCGATGTTGGCCAAATTGCCGGCCTTGCGGACCTTCGCAGCGGTGAATTAAATCTAACCGGCAAGGCGCATTATGACGAGTCAACCGCGTTCACTTTTTCCGGCAGAATGGCTGGCAGGCACGTCGCCTGCTCCTTGCGCTCAATCCCGGTGCGAGAGCTCGACTTTGATTCCGATGTTGCTGCGGATCGGCGCCAGGCAACATTCAATCATCTTTCGCTGAGTGCGCTTGGCGCGCATCTAAGCGGTCGAGCCGCAATACCGGGTTATCGCGAGCTGCAGTTGGACGGCGCGCTGTCCGGAGTGAGTGTTCCCCAAGCTGGCGCACTCCTGCTTCATCAGCATTTGCCTTGGGCTGGAATTGCGTCCGGTGTTGTACACGTGGCAGTTTCCTTTGAGCGCCGGGTGCCGGATTTCCTCGTACAGAGCAAATTCGAAATTGCGCCACGCGCATCGGGTATTCCAGTTTCGGGCGATGTGGATGTGACCTACAGATCCCGCGGCGATGTTGCCGAGTTCGGAAGCTCACATCTTCATCTGCCAGGCACGCAACTGTCCTTCTCTGGTACCGCGGGCGGCAGCCTGCAAGTGTCGCTGGATACCACAAACCTGAACGAGATCAGGCCCGTTCTCTCTATTGCGCATCTGGGCCTCAGCAGTGCACGGATGCCGGCTCTGGGCAACAATGGAAGCGGTCACTTTGACGGTACAATCGCCGGGCCTAATCAAAATCCGCAGATAACCGGAAACGTGGCGCTCGCACACTTCCGAATACAAGGCGAGACGTGGGACCAATTCCATTCGCATGTCGTCGCCAGCTCCAGTCGCCTCGAGTTCTCTTCGACAACTCTCGATCGCGCGACATTGCATGCCAGCGGCAATGGCCGAATCGGTCTCAATAATTGGGGCGTACCGACCGGCAGCCCCATTCGTCTTCAGGCGCAGTTCAGGGGTCTGAATTTGGCCCAATTGGATTTAGCCCAATTGGATCTGGCCCATTTCGCAAGCGGGCGCTCCGCGAATCTGCCCGCCATGCGTGGCACGGCATCCGGCTCAATCGACGCTAGTGGTTCGCTGATCGATCCGCAGGGCAGTGCACAAATCAGCATCGGCAATCTCTCTGTGTATGGCGAAAAGCTAGACGCCGTCCAGATGCAAGCCGCGTTTGGTGGAAATACTGTACGCGTGGAGCGCGGCCACATCGAAGCGGGTTCGGCAATCCTGTCGTTCTCCGGAGCGTATAAGCGAAGCCCAGTGAGTTGGAGCGAGGGAGACGTGCAGGTAAAGATCGATAGCAACGGCTTCCCCTTCGCGAGCCTCGGTCCGGCGCACAAATATGCACCCGGTTTGAACGCTCAGTTTGAGATTCATGCGGAAGCTGCGGCGCATATCGCGCACGGCCACATGGAGCCGACGAACGCAAACGGGACGGCCGTCTTTCGGCGCGTGACGGTGAATAACATCCCGTACGGAAGCGTCGCGCTTACTGCCGCGACGCATGGCCCGGTC
>JAVKSW010000193.1:0-4091 GCA_039583505.1 Bryobacteraceae bacterium
GCGTTCAGCAGGGCTTCGAAGGCGGCAGGATCTTCGCCGGGGATGATGATTTCACCGGAGGCAAGGCCATGCTTGAGGGAATTACGAGACGAAGCCAATTTTCCTTTGGAAGTCACCGGACCGGTTGAACGGAGGGAGTTGGCACGATTGATTTCGGCGCGCCGGGTCACTTGTGGGGCGGTTTGCGAAACCAAGCCAGATTGCTGGCGATTCTGCCGAACGAACTCCTCTATTCGGGTCTTCGGCTCAGGGACGTGCTGAAGCACACGAGCTTCGCGCGCCGGCAGCGCAGGCTCAAGCAGTGCGGTTTGCGAAACGAAGCCAGCGGCTTTCGCTCGTTTGATTTCGGCCTTTTTGGCTTTGCGCTCGGCTTCGCGGCGCTCTCTTCTAACTTGACGAGGTGTCATAAGGGAGTTTCCTTCGACGCGACGCTAGCATGGAGAACCAAACGGCGAGACGCCTTGGGTCCGGATTTCAAGCCTAAGTTATTGGAGGGCCTGGGCCGGCATTATTTTGGCGGATCGTGATCGACGTCGTCCGCGCCGCCAGCCTACTTGGTGGCGGTTTTGAACGCCTGCCCGACATGCAGGACGGCCGAAATCGCGCGGCTGTAGTTCATGCGCATCGGGCCGAGCACCGCCACGTGCGCTTCCAGCCCGTTCGGGAGGTTCAAGCGGACGCCGATGATGGAGAGTCCGCCCATGCTGGGGTGAACGTCGGAAAGGCCAACCTGGATGGAAAGCTCTCCATCGCGCTGTTCCAAGAACCGTTCGAGGAGTTGCAGGACGCGCTTCTTCTCTTCGAGCGTACGGAACAGTTCCCGCATGCGTTCGCGCGTGAGATGCAGATCCAGACCGATCAGATACGCGGCGCCCTCAAAGTGGACTTCCGGCATCAGGCCGAGATCGAGCAGGCCATTCGAATACAGCAAGCTCACGCGCTTCAGGATGGCGTCGTAAGCGGCGCTCTCGAGCTCCAGCCGGCGCTTCAACTCGCGATGAATGTTATGCAACAGCCATCCGCCGAAGTTGTAGTTGATGTAATTGCGAATCGAAACCAACTCTTCCTGCGAGATAAAGTCATCGAAGGTGATGACCTTGTTTCGCACAATGCGGTCGCGCGTGACGACGACCATCAGCACGCGGCGGTCCGGCAGCGCAACCAACTCGACCCGATCCAGGGTCTGATTCGCATTCGGTATGGCAGCCGCGATGCCGAAATTGCGGGTGATCTCGGTTAAAAGCTTCGAAGAGCGCTCGATACGGCCTTCCACGCTGCTCGATTTCTGCAGCTCGGCGTGCAGGCGGTCCAGCTCGGCTTCGACAATGCGGCTTCCGACCAGCGTCTTCACATAACTCTGATAGGCGCGCTCAGTGGGCACGCGGCCGGCGGACGTGTGAGGCTGTGACAGATAGCCCTCATCCAGCAGATCCGCCATCATGTTGCGGATAGAGGCTGGACTGAGCGGGTATTTGCGCGCAATGGTGCGCGAGGCCACGGGCTCACCCGTTTCTATATAGTTTTGGACGAGTGTGTGTAAGACGTCGAAGTGCCGCGGACTAAGCGTTCCGAGAGCATTCATGTGTTTACCAACGAACTAAACCCCAATTCTCGTGCAAACGAGGCGACGTCAGCAGACTTACACCCGCTTTGATTATGAGTGTGCAACATTGGGCGAGTCAATATAGCTGGGTGTACGGTAGTAGCCCTATGCGGTCTCGGATACCGCCTCCACCAACTTCCCGTGACGCCAGAGCCGCTCGAGGTCGTAATAGGCCCGGGCAGTTTCGGAGAAGATATGCACGATGAAATCGCCATAATCCATGAGGACCCACTCGGCTGCATCATATCCTTCTATGCTGATCGGGAGTTCACCGGTCTCCTTTAGCTGTTTCTCCACTTCATCGGAGACCGCATGGCCCTGCCGGGGGTTGGAAACGGAGCAGATGATGAAAAAGTCGGTGAAGGAGGTGACTTCTCGCAGGTCGAGGATGCGTAAATCCGTAGCTTTCTTGGATTCCGCAGCTTTAGCGGCCGTCCACCAATTGGGAAATTCCTGCGGTGTGGCGGCTGGTTGGCGCTGAACAGAACGGCGTGGCAGACTGGTCTAAAGCTTCTCCTGCGCTTAGCGTACTACACTGGCGCCCGATGGGGCGAAGTGCTCTCGAAAAGGGGAGCGAACCGGCATCCCCGCCTGATTTCTCTGCCTGGTCGCGCTTACTCTAAAACTAGATGCCGAACTGCTGTCGATGGCGCGCGTCCGGGTTGCTGCTCTGCCTTCTGGGTGGACTCGCGGCGGCCACGTGGATCGCAGTGGCAGACGAGGCGCCCGATTCAACGTACAGCGCGCTGTCCAACGCTCTGCTTGCGCGCGCTCAGCAGGAGGTAGCCCGCATTCAGGCGCTGGTGGACCAGGGAACTCTGCCAAAAAGCCGGCTCGAGGAAGCCAAACTGCGGCTCGCCGATGCCCAGGATGACGCCGTTCTGGCGGACACGCTGTATGGCCAGGCGCGGTTGCAGGACATGACCCCGGAGCAGGCGCAATCCATGGTAGACGCGGCCCAGAGGCGCGTGGACCGGCAGGCGAAGATTGTTGAGGACCGTCAAATGCTGCTGGACAGCGGCATCCTCGCGCGATCGGAGTTTGCGACGTTTCAAGATGAGCTGGACTCGCGAAAACGAGTCCTGAAGCTGGCGCAGAGCCGGCTGCAGTTGCTGGACGAATTGCGGCAGATGGCGGCAGACGAACAACGGCTGGAACGCGCCGTGCAGATGAATGCGCCCGGTTTGAAAGGCGCGATGATTCGTTATGACGGCAGCGGCATGTTCGATCTTGGCGAGCTGCCCGCTATCTCGAGCCAATTCCAAAAGCACTTTCATCATCCTCTGCCGGTCAGCGCGCTGGGCCAGACCCTGGTGCATCAATCCATGGGTCTCGATCATCGCAACCGGGTCGACGTTGGGCTGAACCCGGACCAGGCTGAGGGCGTCTGGCTGCGGCAGTTGCTCGAGCGTCTGCATGTTCCGTATCTGGCGTTTCGGAGTGCCGTTGCGGGAGCAGCCACCGCGCCGCACATCCACATCGGCACAGGCAGCAGCCGCTTGAAAGTGACTCAGCGATAAAATCCCGCCGCGCGCCTTCGTTACCATTGCAGCAATGCCGGCAGCCGCCGACCGCGTCCTCATTTCCTCCGAACAGATTCAACAGCGCATTGTGGAGATGGCCGCGCGGATCGAGACCGATTATCCGGACGGGCCTCTCTATCTGGTTTCCGTTCTCAAGGGTGCTTTCATGTTTGTCGCCGATCTAGCGCGCGCACTCAAGCGCCCCTCCGTGCGAATCGAGTTCATGGCCATCTCCAGCTATGGCAATGAGAAGACTAGTTCCGGACAAGTAAAGGTGACCCGCGACCTGGACGTCAATATCGAAGGTCACCACGTCCTAATCGTCGAGGACATTATCGATAGCGGAGTCACGTTGAGTTATCTAACCAGACTCCTGCAACAACGCAGGCCGAAAACGCTGGAAGTGGCGACTCTGCTGGACAAACCCGAGCGCCGCATCCAGCCTGTGAATGTAAAGTACGTCGGGTTCAGGATCCCGGACGAGTTTGTCGTCGGGTACGGATTGGATTACGCGGAAGATTACCGCAACTTGAGCGATATCCGCGTGCTCGGCACCTGAATCCGGTCAGATTTTGGGTTTGGGAAGCGGCAGCTCGCGGGCCTTGCACTCGGACATAAAGCCGTTGCGCCCGTGTGAGCCGTCGCAGAACGGCTTGTTTTCAGCCATGCCGCACCGGCACAGCGAAATCACGGATCTGCCGCTAAGGCCGTAGGAATTTCCTTCGGAATCCTGGATAGTGAATTCGCCTTCAATCCGAATGGGTCCATTGTTGACGATGGTGACTTTCGCGGACATGCTGCACCGATGGTAACAGAGGAATTTGCTCCTTAACCGCGCACAACGGGCAGCCAATCGCCCTGTGCGCTGCTCCTTAACCGCGCACCAACGGCAGCTTCCCTATAATTGTCATCGCGGGTGTTGATGTGATTCAGTTCATTTACGAGTCCGACAGAGAGCTGTTCGA
>JAVKSW010000193.1:4191-5493 GCA_039583505.1 Bryobacteraceae bacterium
GGCAGCTTCCCTATAATTGTCATCGCGGGTGTTGATGTGATTCAGTTCATTTACGAGTCCGACAGAGAGCTGTTCGAAGAGGCAATCGCTTTCGCGCAAAAACAGGTGAAGCGGCTGATTGAAAACCATCCGGATTTCTATCCGATGTACACGGTCGCGGGTAAATGGAAGCACGAAGGTACGGCGTGGACGCATTGGTGCGACGGGTTCCTGCCGGGTATGATGTGGCTGTTTTACAAACATCTGGGGCACGACAGGCCGGATTCGAAGTTCTGGATGGAACAGGCGATTCGCTATACCAAACCGCTGGAATCGCGCAAAACGGATAGCGATGTACACGATCTGGGGTTCATCTTTCTCTCCACGTATTACCGCTGGTTCAAAGTCACTCGCGATAACGCGATACGTGAAGTTGTGCTGCATGCCGGTAAGACACTGGCGGAGAGGTTTAACGATGTAGGCCAGTTTCTACGTTCTTTTGTTGCGGAAGATTCCATCTTCATCGACATCATGATGAACGTGGGGCTCATCTTCTACACGGCGCGCGAATGTAACGACAAGCGGCTGCGCGACATCGCCGTCCGGCACTGTATTACAACCAGGCGTTTCCTGGTTCGCGGAGACGGATCGACTGCGCATGAAGGAATTTTCGACCTGGAGACGGGCGAGTTTCTGCGCCAATCGACGCAGCAAGGCTTTCGCGGCGACTCCTGCTGGTCACGAGGGCTGGCATGGGCACTCTACGGATTTTCGACTTCCTACGAGTACAGCCGCGATCCTCGTTTTCTGCAAACTGCGGAAGCGTGCGCGGACTACTACATCACCCACACCCCCGGGGACGGCGTGCCGCCGTGGGATTACAACGCGCCGCATGAGAACAGATCGCTGGTGGACACATCAGCCGGTGCGATCGCGGCGGCCGGCATGCTCAGGCTCTGCCGCCACACTCCCGATCCGATGAAGGGACATTTCTACTGGTCGACGGCAATCCAGATCCTGCGCAATCTCTGCACCAAGTACCTCGCGGATGGAGATCCCGGCTGGGAAGGCGTGCTGAAAGGCGGCGTGTATCACATCCACAAGGGATTGGGCGTAGACGAATCCGTTATGTGGGGCGAGTACTATTTCATCGAAGCGCTGGAAGAAGCGCTCAGAGTCATTCCAGCAATCGCGCCCAGGGTCACCATTCAGTAATCGTGAGATCTTCCGAAGCGCGCTCATGTGCGTGGGCCGGTCAGGCGATCGAAATCGATTTCCGTCGCTGGCGAAATGTCCGCCTTCAACATCGACTTCATCTGTTCC
>JAVKSW010000194.1:0-5478 GCA_039583505.1 Bryobacteraceae bacterium
TTGCCGGCGATGCTGTACCCGACCACGTGGAGCCGGTGCGCGGTGCCGCCGGGCATCACCACCCGATGCATCAACGTGCGCATGGTCATAACCGTCTCCGGCAGCAAGACCTCTATAGGCGGCGGGTACTTCACGGTCTCGCGCTTCTCGCCCGGCGCCTGCCTCCAGGCGAGCACGTGCGGATGGATCAGAAACCCTCCGTTGGCGATCACGCTTCCCATTTGCGCCAACTGCAGCGAGGTCACACTGACTTCATGCCCGAATGCGATGGAGGCGAGCGAGGTCGCCTGCCATTTGCGCAACGGGCGCAACACCCCCGAGGATTCCGCGGGCAAGTCAATACCGGTGCGGCGGCCGATCCCGAACTTTCTTACGTACTCATACATGTTCTTCGCGCCGACTTCCATCCCGATGTGGATGGCGCCGACATTGCTCGATTTCGCCAGCACGTCAGCCATGGATAAGTCGCCATGCGTCTCCGCGTCATGGATAGTTCGCCCGAAGATATGCAGGACGCCGCCAGCGCAGGGAATGATCGTGTCGGGTTTTAAGTTCGTGGTCTCGAGAGCGGCCGATACGGTGATGACCTTGAACACCGATCCGGGTTCATAGGGCGCGACCACCGCCAAGTCTTCCCGTCCATGCGCCTGTTGGCTCGGTTTGAGGCGTTCGTTCAAATCGTATGTAGGGTAATTTGCGAGCGCTAGCACCTCACCCGTTCTGGGGTCCATCGCGACCAGACTGCCGTGATCGGCGTGATTCTGAATCACGGAAGCTTTCAAGACTTCTTCGGCTATGTACTGAATGTCGCTGTCGATCGTCAGCCCGATATTTCTTCCGACCACCGGCGCTTGCTCGATTTCGGATTCGTACGCGTGCTCCTTTACGTCCACTTTCACTCGCAGCAATCCCGGCTTGCCGGCCAGTTCCTTGTCGAGTTTCAGCTCAATTCCAGCCGCGCCCCTGCCTTCGGCGTTCACATTGCCCACCACGTGAGCAGCCAACTGATGATTCGGGTAGCTTCGCAGATGGTCGTCGCCGATGATGACCCAATTCAATTTCATGGCCGCGAGTTCGCGTGCTTTATCGTCGGGGATCTGCCGCGCCACAACGAGATACCCGTGGTGGCGTTTCGAGCGAGCCGCTGCTTCGATCTCGGCCTGCAACTTCGCCGCATCCAGGTCGAGAAGTCTCGCCAGCAATCCCGCCCCGACTTCAGCATTCTGTATCTGAGCCGGATTGACCGCGACCAGCGAGCCATGGGAGGTGATTGCCAGGTAGGTCCCATTACGATCCTGAATTGTGCCCCGCGGCGCGTCGACAAGCACCAGTTTGTCCTGCTGCGATTCCGCCCGTAACGCGTACCGTTCGTGGGCAAAGACCTGCAGGTTCAAAAGCCGCAGAACAATAATGAAGGCCCACCCGGCAAGGATCAGCCCTATCATGCACAGTCTTTCTACGGATTTAGCGGCTGGGTCGAGCGGCGGTCGTTCCATATCCATTCACCAACACATCTGCAGCCTTTCCGCTTCTCCAAGTAAGGCGGCTTTGCGGTAAAGCTGCTTTGCGTCCGGTGCTTACCGCGCGCCGAGATCGCCGGAAGAAGGCAGACTGTTCCGCGCTTCGGCCTTCGACGTGCCTTCGAGATATTGCACCTGCTGCGGAGCTGGATCCACCATCTTCAAAGAGTTGGCAAGCTGCTCGAGCCGGTCATAACTCAACAGGTTCGCCTGCTGCAGATCGAGCTGAGCCTCCTGCTGCCTCAGCTTTGCCTGCTCTTCCCGCAGGCTTTGAAGAGTGAAGCCGGCCATGGTGTTGTACGCCGCGGGGACCAGTCCGGCGATGACCAGCAGCGCCGCGATGAACCCGGTCGCCACCGTGCGAGTGCGTGCGCGACGCGCTACCGGGTCCGCCGCGCGCACCACGGTGCTGTTGTCGATGCGCTTGACGAACAGATAAACATCCTCATTCGCGATCGGACGCAAACGCGGCGATTCGGTGCGTGTCCAGACTGCCGGGGGTGCTTCCGTCAGCTCCCTGATTCCGACGAAACGATTTACGAAAGTTGCCAATGACGCCATTTGTTGTTCCTTCTAAAGCCGCTCTAAACCCACTCCAGCGCGCGCAACTTCGCGCTGCGCGAGGCTGGATTTTTTGAAATCTCTTCCGCTGTTGGCCTGACCACGTGCTTGGTCAGAATTCTCGCCCGCCCGGCGCGAGCCAGCGCTTGAAATGCCTGTTTTACGATTCGATCCTCAAGCGACATGAAAGTCAGAACCACGAAGCGCGCTCCCGATCTCAAGCGCTCCGGCACGACGCGCAGTAATTCGTGCAAGTCTTCGAGCTCGCCGTTCACCTTCAGCCGCAGCGCCATAAAAGTCTGCGTGGCCGGATGGATTCTCCCCGTTCGCGGCACGGCTTCCTCAATCACCTCCGCCAGACGACGGGTGGTCCGGATCGGCCGCGCGCGAACGATTGCTCTGGAGATTCTTCGCGACCTCCTTTCTTCACCGAACTGATAGATCAGATCGGCAAGCGCCTTTTCGGGCATTTCATTCACAAGATCGGCCGCAGTGACATCCTGGCCGCGGTCCATGCGCATGTCCAGGGGTCCGTCTTCGATAATCGAGAACCCGCGCTCCGCGCTGCTCAATTGGTAGCGGCTCACCCCCAGGTCGGCCAGCACACCGTCCACTGCCTTCACTCCGTTCTTCTCTAGCGCCTCAGGCAGCTCGGAAAAAGTTCCGTGCTCGAAACGGATGCGCTGCTCCTGCCCCGCGGTATTCACGCGCGCCAATTCCAACGATTCCGCATCGCGATCGCACGCTATCACCATTCCGGTTGTCAACTGTTTTGCGATCGCGCCCGCATGGCCGCCCAATCCTGCCGTCGCGTCGACATACACTCCGTCCGGCCGAATCGCGAGATACTCGAGCGATTCCTCGACCAGCACGGGATAATGCCACACGCCGTCTTCCGGCGGACGGCCGCTCCCGGTCGAGCCCATACATGCCGGCTATCGCAAACCCTTCTTCTCGAGCGCGGCCACTTTCTCCGACAGGTTCGTTTTGGCCCTGCCCAGCCGCTGCTCATAAATCCTGCTTCCAAAAATCTCGATCCGCTGCTTGTAACACAGCAGGTGAACATCGTCTCGTTCCAACTCCAACTCACGCCGCAACGTGGTCGGCACCAGCACTCGCCCTTGCGCGTCTACCTCGGCGTCTTCACCGTAATGGTTCGCGATGAACGCTACATCGGCCCTGCTCTCGGCGTCTTCGCCGGGCTCCTGCAGCATCTTCTCTGTTTCGCGCCAGACCGAAATCGGATAGATTAGAGCTGTCGAGACATTTAACGTGGTGACAAATACTTTGCGTTCTCCGATGCCTTCCAGGTACTGCACGACGGCTGTGGGAAGCTTCAGCCGACCTTTTTCATCGACACGACCGCTCAAAGTGCCGCGAGGGGCTTGCACCACCACGGGTGGGTTGGGCTGATCGTTTTCTTCCACACTGGACCACTTTAGGCCAATTTAATCCACTGAAAAGATAGTCGCATGCACCTTATCGGATTGCAATATATTTGTTTGAAGATTTTTCCGTAAGTTGTTGCATTCGCCTTCTTTACGCCTTTACGCGGCGCGTACACGGCAACAAGGCGCAGGACTGACACCGCCCCGCAGGAGGGAATTTGGTCGAAACTTCCTTCGGAGACGGGCGCTGGCGGAGCTTAACTGCCTGCTACCTGCAGGTCGTTCTCAACCGCAAACACATTGGGAACAGAGTTTGCGCGAATGTTTATGAGGTTCTTGTCCCCCTGATTGGCAACCAGACCCTCCAACTTGACGTGCCCGTTATTCACAATGATGTGAATGGAAGGCAACGCCTGGTGACCATAGCGATCACCGATCAGCGGGTCGCCATAAATGGCCCGAAACTCGGCGCGGCGAATCTGCCAGTCCATAGGGGAAACCGGGAGAACATTGATCTGATTCACCACCTGGGAGACGCCTTCAATGTGTTTCACCACGCCTTCCGCATCCGATTTCAATACCGGGTCAGTCACTTGGCCCATCAAGATAACCGTACTACCCTCCACGCGATACGCAAGATCGTCGAAGATCGTGTAGTAGGGCAGCATCAGCAACTGATGGCGTACTTCCTGCATCAAGCGGCTCTCACTTTGCGGTCCGCGCATGAAGGCGTCGTTGTGGTCCTTCTGCGCGTACAGCCCGACGGGAATGAGCAGTGCGCCTAAAAGCAGTGACGATCCCAGCGTCCTCCGCATATCAGTTAGTCTCCTCAGCTATTAAGACGGGACGAAGAAGGCGGTGTTACGCCCGCAACTCTGGCAGTCCTATAAGGTAGGTGGGTTTATCAGTCAGCCTTGGCCTTTGTGTTTCCACACGGAACTACCGCGATGGGCGAAGATACTTACCAGAAAGGTCAAGACGGCAAGAAACCAGCAAAATGCGGTCGAATAGAAGCGCCAGCTCGAGCTATAGGGCCAGACGGGCAGGCAAACGATGCCCAGGATAAAAAAGCTCAACGAAAGGAATCTCCAGGCCATGCGCCGATCCTGCACATAAGACCTCTGCGGCTGTCTTAGGTTACCCGCCGGAGGAAATACCGGAGCTCAGTGCCCCGGTCAAGACGAACTTTGCGCCTACCGTGCGCGAGGAGCTTCTTCCACAGCGACAAGGGCCTTGCCGCTCGACAGGTTCTGTTTTTTGCAGCGGACGACTTGGCCGGGCTGATACTGCCACGTTTCGCCTTCGGGTACCTCGTCAATGATCTTGTAGAAATCGCGCCCCAAGTGCTCGGCTTTGACCGAACGCAAGACGTTCAGTCCCTCGCCCATCAGGCTGATGTAAATCATGGTCTCCTTACCCGTGCGTGGAATGATTGGCATCGGGCTGGGGCGGGGAGACTCCGCCGGTAGAGGCTGCGCACGCACCAGCGACGGGCCGGCAGGAGCAGGGCGTTCCGTCTCAGCGGCCGGAGCCGCTCGCGCTATCGGTTCGGGGATGGCGGGAGCTGGCGAAGGCTCGGGTGTGATGGGAGCGCGGGTAAAAATCGAAGTCTGCGGGGGCACCGTCGCGACGATGGGGCGCTCGGGCTGGGCTGTCTCCCCCTGCTGAGCGGTCTCTACCCGCTGAATGTCTTCTGAAGGGGCGAGATCGGGAACGGACGCAGGTACCACACCGGTACGTGGGATGAAGCCCTGCGGAATCGCCGCGCCGCCGCGCGCCTGCCTCAATTCGATGGGTTCACGGGCGCCCATGCGAGCGCGGTCGATGTTCCAAAAAACCGCCGTAGCAAAGACGCAGGTGAGCGGCAGCCACTTGCTCGACCATTGCCCGTTTGCGAGGTGAACTTCACCATTCGCGGCCATGAACTGGAAGACAGCGCCGGCGGCCAACGCGAAACAGAGACCGCACACGGCGGAAAACGCGAGGCTCTGAAACAGCGACCGATAACC
>JAVKSW010000195.1:0-5436 GCA_039583505.1 Bryobacteraceae bacterium
ATTCCCACGATGGTAAATGACTTCTCATCCAAGTCGAAGACGCTACCGATGAGCGACGGATCCGATCCGTACCTCTGCTGCCACAACCGATAGCTCATTACCGCAACCGGCGGAGCATTGGGTTGATCGTCGCTAGCGGTAAACGCACGTCCGGCATAGGCGTTGATGCCGAACAGGGTGAAGTAATTGCCAGAGACATACTCGCCGGGATAGCTTTGGGCCGGCTCCGGGTGTCTCGAGCGCCGGACACCAAAGAGCGGCTCGACTGATGAGAATGCCGCTAATTCTGAAAAACCTTTGGTATTGTCCCGAAGATATTTATACAAATCATAGGAGACAAGCGAGAACCCTTTTTCCTGGGTGTATCCGTTGTTATAGCAGCACCATGCTTCTCTCCCGAGGCGGTATAACTCGCTGGGATTCGCGACAGCGAGCGACTTCAGCAGAACGGCATAGGCCAAAGTGAAAATGGAAGTGGTCGCGCCAATGCCTAGCGCCAGCGTCAGGATGGTGGTGAGGGTGAACGCCGGGGCTTTTCGCAAACGCCGCAGCGCGTGGCGCGTATCCTGGATCAGTGTTTCCAAAAATGGAAGGCCTTTCTGAGCGCGAAAGTCTTCCCTGATGGCTTCCACCGCTCCGAACTTCAGCACAGCCTGGCGGCGCGCCTCGGCGGGCGATAAACCGGCCCGAACGTTTTCGGCGGCTTGCAGAGCGAGATGTTCCTCAATCTCAGCCTGCAGGCGCTCTTCGTCTTGTTGCGCTTTCGCCCAGGAAGTCAGCCGCTTGCACAATCGCCTGAGCGTTCTCATTTCAGATCCTTATTTCAGATCCTGTGCTTTCACAGCAAAGAAGCGCCCGATGATGGTGGCCGTCTGTTCCCAACCTCGCGTTTCGGCTTGCAATTGTTTGCGCCCGTCGCGTGTCAGCCGATAGAAGCGCGCCCTGCGGTTATTTTCGGAGGCGCCCCATTCGGAGGCGATCGAACCCTCCTGCTCCAGCTTCAGCAGTACGGGATATAGCGTGCCTTGATTCACGGTGAGAAGATCTCCGCTGATCTGCTCGATTCGCCGAGCGATGCCGTAGCCGTGCAGCGGGCCGAGCACGTCCAGAGTTTTCAGGACCATCAATGCCAGCGTGCCTTGCAGGACATCCGTTTTCTCTTTCATCTAGCTTATTGGGTTTCCAACAGGAAGAATCGCACACTTCCAGTGGGAAAGCAACAGTACGATGAATTCCGGTCACTGAAGGGGTTTTTGGTGGACGGCATGGGGCTCGAACCCACGACCCCCACGTTGCGAACGTGGTGCTCTCCCAGCTGAGCTAGCCGCCCACTGATCGCGAGCAGCGCGGCAGGATGCCCTTGCACTCTGCGCGCAACGGCGCGTTCCGACGCCCTCACTATAGCATCTTCCGCGTGCTAGGATGGCTGTTCACGCCGAGCTGGCTTCATGGTTCTTTCCGACGTCGATATCCGGCGCTACCTCGAACTGGGCAAGATCCGGATTTCGCCCGAGCTTCCGGCGGAACAGTTCGGAAGCTGCTCGGTCGATTTTCGACTGGGGACCTCCTTCAGCGTCTTCGAACACAGCCGGCATGCATACATCGACGTTCGCGACCGGAGCGCGATTCAGGGCATCATGCGCAGCATAGAGGTGAACCCAGGCGATCCATTCATCCTGCAGCCTCGGGAATTTGCGCTGGCGATCACGGAAGAGACTCTCGAACTAGATGACGACGTATTGGGGCGGTTGGAAGGGCGCTCGAGCCTGGGACGCATCGGCATCATCGTGCATGGAACGGCGGGCTTGTTCGATCCAGGCTGGCGCGGCAAAGCGACGCTTGAGCTGAGCAATCTGGGCATTATGCCGGTCGCGCTGTATCCGGGGATGCGCGTCTGCTCGTTCACTTTCGAGCAACTCTCTTCGCCTGTTTCGGTTCCTTACTACAAAAAAGTGGGGAACAAGTACGCCGGGCAGACGCAGCCGTTAGCGAGCAAATTGACGGCGGAAGTGAACAGCAAGAGTTAGCGGCCGGAGGAGCCGAATCCGCCCACTCCCCGGACAGAGGCGGCCAATTCCCCTTCGTCCCACTCGACAGGCTGGTATTGCGCGACGACCATCTGGGCGATACGATCACCGGGGTGGATTTCGTAGCTGGTTTTGCCTAGATTCAGCAGAATGATTTTCAGTTCGCCGCGATAACCGGGATCGATGGTGGCCGGCGAATTGGGCAGGGTAATCGCATGCTTCAGCGCCAAGCCGCTGCGTGGGCGGATTTGCACTTCGTATCCGCTTGGAATTTCCAGCGCAAGGCCGGTTGAAATGGCCTGCGGAACGCCGGGTTCCAGGATGGCTCCCCGGATGCAGCGAATATCCATGCCAGCGTCTTCGCTGGGGCCATGCGCGTACTCGGGAAGATGAGCGCCGGCGTCGAGCTTCTTGATTCTGATTCGCATGAATCCGCTATGATAGCGGCTTCGATGTCTGCACCCGAGCCGGTACAGAATCCTTCCCCAAAGCGGGTGTTGACGGTGGCGCCCATGCCGCCAGAGAAGCTTGCGTACGCGCTCGCGCGATACAGCCGGTCGCCCGATTCGATCAGGGAATCGGTGGAGTGGGTGCGGACGCACGACTCGGCGAAATTTCTCGAGAGCTTCTATTTTCAATACGGACACGCGTCGATCGCGGACCTGGGTCACGTCACGGTTTGCTTTGAAGGCGTGTCGGAGCTGGCGGCGACGGAAATCGAAGACGAGCAACTGTGGGATGGACAGGCGAGGAGCTCGCGGTACCAGGATTTTTCAAAGGCGGGCGTGCTTGTACCGCCCGAGCTGAGCGCTGATGAGGCGGAAATATATAAGTCGGCAGCTAAAGATCTTTTGAAGGCGTATGGCCAAGTCCAGGAGCGGGCGTTTGCGCATTTGCAAAGGCAATTGCCGCAACCGGCGGACATGAAAGCCGAGGCATACCGGCGGAATCTGACAGCGCGCGCGTTCGACGTCGCGCGATATCTGCTGCCGTTTGGAATCCCGACTGGCGTGGGTCAAGTGACGAGCATTCGCACGCTCGAGAAGCAGATACGGAGGCTGAAGGCTTCCGAGTTTCAAGAGGTTCGTGAAGTGGGCGAGGAGGTATCGGCCGCATGTGCAGCCGTGCCTGACTGTGTGTGGGAGGACGGGACGGCACGCGAGCCGGTGGCTCCCACTCTCGCGCGACATGCCGAGCGCGACGAGTACACCGGCCGTTTGCGCGCCGACGTAGCAGAGTGGGCGGCGCATCATTTGCAACCGGCAGAGGTGAAAGCGGGATCAGCCGCAGTGGATTTAGTGCAGCCTTCCGATTGCGTTGCGGATATCTGCGCGACCCTGCTTTACCCGGTCACAGATCGTTCGTACCGGGAACTCTACGACATCGCCTCCCATTGGCCAATAGAGCGGCGTAACGAGATTTTAAATCTCGCGCTGGGAAGCCGGAGCCGGCGAGAGGAACTGCCCAGACATTTCCGGAACACGCCGTACGTGTTCGATATCGTCATGGATATCGGAGCGTACCGCGATCTGCATCGGCACCGCCGCTGCCAACAATTTCGCCAGCAGTACACGAATCGGCTGGGGTATGAGACGCCGGAGCTAATCGCGCAATGCGGAGCGGAAGAGATCTTTTCGAACGCGCTCAGGAGTGCCGATACGGCGATTCGAAAGCTGCCGGAACCAGCCGCGCAGTACTTGCTGCCGCTGGCGGCGAGATCGCGTTTTCTGTTCAAGATGGATTTCGCGGAAGTCGAGTATATTTCACGCCTGCGGAGTGGGGTGAAAGGCCATTTCTCATACCGCAAGATTGCCTGGGAGATGAAGCAAGCGTTGGAGCGGCAGGACGCGACCCTCGCAGCGCTTGTCGAGACCACACCGCCCTGGGTTGAAGATCCGCTGAAGCGGTAGGAAATCTTAACCGCTAGGCGAGATTCAAGGTCTTCCTGACGGTGCCGCGTTCCTCTTGGATCTTCTTCTGGAGCAGCATGATCGAATAGATCAATTGCTCCGGCCGAGGCGGGCAGCCGGGGACGTATACGTCAACGGGAATTACCTGGTTAACGGGGACCAGCGCGTAGTTGCTGAAGACGCCCGTGGACGTGGCGCACGCGCCCATCGAAATGACCCACTTGGGCTCCGGCATTTGGCGATAGAGCTGGCGGATGACGGGCGCCATTTTGTTCGAGACACGCCCGGCGATGATCATCAAGTCCGATTGGCGGGGCGACCCTCTGAACACCTCGGCGCCGAAGCGAGCCGCGTCATAACGCGAAGCCATCATCGACATCATTTCGATGGCGCAGCAGGCGAGGCCGAAGGTCATGGGCCAGAGCGAATTCTTGCGCGCCCAATTGAGCGCATTGTCGAGAGTAGTTGTGATGATGCCTTCGGCCAATTCCGCGCCGTCATACTGCTCATCCATTCGCGCGAAGAGGTCAGCCGGCTGGCTTATTTCAAACTTCTCTGAATCGCCCACAGGTCAATTATCCCATGCAGGAAGGTAGTGAATCTTAGAATCTAAGTGACGATGCCGCAACTGAAATTCGAACGGGCGACGAGTTACGAAGAGGCGCTGGCGCGAGCAGCGGAAGAATGCGGTATCGAGCGGGAATACTGGGACATCTTTCACAAGAAGCACGAGGTTAGCTCCGACGTACGGCGGCGGATGTTGGCGGCCTTAGGCTGTAACGTTTCCACGACCGAGACCGTGGAACAGGAGCGCGCGAAACGATTTCAAGAGAGGTGGACGGCGGTTTTACCCAAGACGCTGGTTATCAGCGAGTCCGATCACGCGATTGCGATGACACTGCCCGCCTCTTCTTCGAACGGGTCGCTCCATTTCGAAATTGGGCTCGAAGATGGGCAACACCTTCGAGGAAGAATTGAAGCTGCTCAATTGAGGCGAGCGGGCGAGGTCCATATCGCCGACATGCAGGCGGGAGACCCGCTCTGGTTCAGGTACGAACTTCCGTTACCGCCTGAGCTTCCGCTCGGTTACCACACCATCACGTTGACCTTGAGCGACGAAAGCGTAGCCCAAAGTCATCTCATCGTGTGTCCAAACAGGGCCTACTTGCCGGAGAGTTTGGAACATGGGCGGACGGCGGGCTTCAACGTGGCGCTGTATGGGCTGCGCTCGGATCGAAACTGGGGCTGCGGCGATTTTACAGACCTGCGTGAACTTGCGAAATGGGCGCGGGAAGAGATTGGATTCGGCTTTATTGGAGTGAATCCGTTGCACGCACTGCACAATCGCGAGCCGTATAACACGAGCCCGTATCTGCCGCTTTCGATTTTTTACAAGAACCTGATCTACATCGATATAGAGAGCGTTCCCGAGTTCAAAAGCTCCTTATGCGCGCGACAGCAGTTTCATTCGGAGCGGGTGCAGAAGAAGATTCGACGGC
>JAVKSW010000196.1:0-5407 GCA_039583505.1 Bryobacteraceae bacterium
CGCAGTTGGGAGCGCGCTTCCATGGCATGGAAGAGGTCAAGGGTTCGAATCCCTTCAGGTCCACCAAACCGAAGACTATCCAAATTCTTGGCGGAAAGAAGGATCCAGAATCGTCTTGCTGCCTAAAGGCAATTTCCGATTCCGGCAACTGCCGGCGTTAGTGCGCGCTCCGTAGAATTCGGCTGGATCAACAAACGTCGCAGTGAAACTGGACGCCTCTCGATTTAAGATGGAAGTATGACGTCCTTGCGAATGAATCTATGAGTGTTCCTGCCTCCCAGATGTGGACTGTCGCGACCTACGTGCTTCGTCAGAAGCTCGCCCGGCGCAAGCAGTACCCGTTGGTTCTCATGCTGGAGCCGTTGTTCCGTTGCAACCTGGCTTGTGCGGGCTGCGGGAAAATCCAGTATCCGGCCCATGTGCTGAAACGGCAGCTCACACCGGAAGAGTGCTTCGGGGCAGTGGACGAGTGCGGGGCACCTGCTGTGTCCATTCCCGGCGGCGAGCCCTTGATGCACCCCCAGATCAAGGAAATCGTAGAAGGTCTGGTCGCTCGCAAGAAATACATTTACCTGTGTACTAATGCGCTCCTGCTTGAAGAGAAGCTAGACCTGTTTACGCCGAGCAAGTACCTGAGTTTTTCAGTGCACCTGGACGGGCAACGGGACCATCACGATTTTTCGGTGTGCCGGGAAGGCGGCTATGACGCCGCGATTCGGGGTGTGAAAGCGGCGTTGGCGCGCGGCTTCCGCGTGACGACGAATACTACGCTGTTCGATGGCGCCGATCCCAACAGCGTGCGCGCCTTTTTCGACGAAATGATGGATTTGGGAGTGGAAGGGATGATGCTGTCACCCGGGTACTCCTATGACAAGGCTCCGGATCAATCTCATTTTCTTGGAAAGGCGCGCACACGTCGGCTGTTCCGTGCGATTCTTTCGAACCGCAAGCGGTCGTGGAAGTTCAACATGTCGCCCCTGTTTGGCGAGTTTCTGATGGGGCATCGGAATTTCGCCTGCACGCCATGGGGAATGCCGACTTATAACGTTTTCGGTTGGCAGAAGCCGTGTTATCTGCTGCAGGACGGCTATGCCGATTCCTTTTCCGAGCTGATCTCGGAAACAGAGTGGTCGAGCTACGGCACGGAATCGGGCAATCCGAAATGCGCCAATTGCATGGTGCATAGCGGATATGAGGCCTCGTCGGTTGACTATGGATTCGGCTCTCTTCGCGGTCTGTGGGGAATGGCCAAAGCGTCGCTATTTGCCCGCTATAAAGATCAATACGCGAAGGCGCTGCTGAACGAGCCGCACAAACCGGTGCACTCCTACAATCCCCTGGTGCACATCAAGAACGCTGAAGAGACCGAGGCGTGAACGAGCATGCTCCGGCTCCCGATGAGCTAGAAGTCGCGCCTGGTTTTTCGCACAACAATCTGCAGGGCTGGATTCCCCCGTTAGCGACCGACGACGATATCCGCCGAGCGCTCGAGAAGGCGTTCGATTATCGAGGAGATGTCACGATCACGCGTAAAGACGGTAGCGTTGTCGAGGGCTACATTTACGACCGCAAACATGGGCAGAATCTCGCGACTTCACTCGTCCGCATGTTACCTGCAAACGGAAGCCCGCGCGTGAGCATTCCTTATTCGGATATCGCCGCCCTGGCGTTCAGCGGTCGCGACACGGCTGCCGGCAAGAGCTGGGAAGCGTGGGTGCGCAAATACTGGGAAAAGCGTGCGGCCGGGGAAGCGGCTGAAATCGAGCCGGAAGCGTTGGACTAATCAGCGGGCGATCAGCCGTATTACGCCTCGGTGAGAATGATCTCGCCAATGTTGAGGCCCCGCAGGGCAGGTTCGATTTCCGAACGGTCGCCAACAACGATCCAGATCATGTGACGTGGATCGAGCAAGGTCTTCGCGCAGCTTTCGAGCTCCGGAATCGTCAGTGCCTCGACGCGTTTCACGTAGGTGTCGTAGAAGTCCAGCGGCAAGCCGAGCTGGAGCAAGTCACTCAGCAGGTTGCCAATAGAGTTCATGGTCTCGTGAGCGCCGGGCAGTTCGAGAACTTGCTGCTGCTTGACCTTGTCCATTTCTTCAACGCTGATTGGCTTGGCGCCCGTGATTCCGGTCAGCTCGTTCAGCATTTCGCGGATGGAATCCGCCGTCTTGTCGGCTTGCACCGAAGCATACGCCAGGAATGGCCGTTGCGAACGCGCGCCGTACAGTAGCGAAGCGGCGCCGTACGACCAGTGTTTCTCTTCGCGCAAGTTCATATTCAGGCGCGCGCCAAACGTGCCGCCGAATATGTTGTTCATGGTTTCCATCGCAATCTCATTGTGCGGATCGGGGGGCGGTGCAACGGTTCCGGCGATAACCACTGAATGGAGTGCCCCGGGCTTATCCACCAGGTACACGGCAGGCGTGTCGGGCCGTTTCACATCGGGCGGATTCTTCGAAGGGGCCGTTTCCGTTTTCCAGGCAGCGAAGAACTCTTCGAGTTTCGGCTTGATTTCGGCAGCCGCCGTATCCCCCACGACGATCAGCGTGGCATTGTTCGGCTTAAACCAAGTCGCATGGAAGCGGGCGATGTCGTCACGGGTCAGTTTCCGAACGCTTTCCTCAGTGCCTGAACCAGTGAGGGGAAGACCGTACGCGTGCGCAGGCCCAAACAAAACCGGCGGCAGGGCGCGAAGAGCCATCTGCAGCGGAGTGACCTTCTCGTTTGCAATCGCGGCAAGCTGAAGCTGTAGCTGGCGCTCGAAATCGGCCACGGGGAAGGTCGGGTTCAAAGCGATGTCGGCATACAGGTCGAGCGCGTCGTGAAGCGTGGCGGTTAGAGCTGACAAGTACACCGTCGACATATCCAGATTGCAGCCGGCGCTGAGCTGAGCGCCCAACATCTGCACTTCTTCGCTGATTTCGAGCGCGGTCCGGCGGGTTGTGCCGCCGGTGAGTAACGCCGAGGCGAGACGCGCAGTACCGGGAGCGGCGAACTGATCTGCTGCATATCCGGCATCCACATCAAGCCAGAAGTTCACAACCGGAATTTCATGCCGTTCCGCAACCAATATCCTGAGCCCATTGCTTAATCGATCCTCGTGGATACGAGGAAGCTTCAGCTCGCCGGCCGGACCGAGCTCGGGCAGACGGCTCCGGTTTTGAGCGGAACTCGATGCTTGCTTGGCGTCCGGGAACGGAACGATCTCAAGGGCGTACACTCCGTCGCCGAGCCAGGAACGAACAGTGTCGCGAACGTCCGGCCCGGTCGCGGCTTCCAAATTTTCGAGACGCTGTCGAAATGCGTAAGGGTCGCCTAGATACGTTTGGCTGGAGGCGAGAATGTCGGACTTGCCCCCGAAGCCGCCAATGCGCTCGGCACCGCGCACGAAGCTTGCGTATGATTGAGTTTTAAAGCGCTCGAGCTCACGCTCGGTAGGGCCGTCTTCGAGGAAGCGAGCGAGTTCTTCATCCACGGCCTTTTCCACCTTACGAAGGACATCCTGATGCTTGCCCTGACCCTGCCGCGCCGTGGCCACAATCACAAACTGGCTGCCGATTTCCCGTTCGTCCAGATACGCCGCCACTTGCGTCGCGATCTGATCGTCGTACACGAGGCGCTTATACAGTCGCGAGTTTTTTCCACTGGAGAGAATGCCGGTCGCGAGGCGCAGATGATCCGCGGCTGTGGTGCCATACCCGGGAACGTTCCAAGTTTTGTACAACCGAGGCTGCGGAACGCGGTCCTGTGCAGTTTCGCGGTGCTCGCCGGACATTCGGGCCACCCACTCCCGCTCGTGCGCGATGGGCGGACCGGGAGCAATCTCCCCGAAATAGCGGCGAACCTTCTCTCGTGCTTCAGCGGCAGTGACATCGCCCGCCAGAACGAGTACGGCGTTGGAAGGCGTGTAGTAAGTCTTAAACCAGTCCCGCACGTCTTCGAGAGATGCGGAGTCGAGATCTTCCATGGACCCGATTACCGTATGCGCGTAGGGATGGCCCACCGGATAGGTGGATTTCACGACCAGATCTTCAACGATTGCGTAGGGTTGGTTATCGCCTTGTCGCTTTTCGTTCTGAACCACGCCTCGCTGAAGATCAAGCACGTCCTGACTGATGGTGTTGTAGAAATAGCCCATGCGATCGGACTCGGCGAAAAGAGCGTAATCGAGCGCGGACCGGGGAACGTTCTCAAAATAGTTAGTCCGGTCTTCACTGGTCGTGCCGTTCAGGTCTGTTGCACCAATCCGCTCCATCGCCTCGATGTAGCTGCCCTCGATGTGCTCAGTGCCGCCGAACATCAGGTGTTCAAAGAGATGCGCAAAGCCTGTTTTGCGAGGCTTTTCATTCTTCGAGCCAACGTGGTACCAGATATTTACCGCGACGATGGGTGTCTTGTGATCCTCATGGACGATAACGGTGAGTCCGTTCTCGAGAATGAACTGTTCGCAGAGAATTTCAGGGCTTGAAAATCGCATTCAGCGTGAAATCGCCACGATAGCAGATGACCCGGCGCGACGGTGGGACGAAAGCCGCTACAGTAACGCAACACCAAAACCACCTAAATCCCTAGGCGACCTCGCGACGACGAAGCGCCTGCTCGAGATACGCAAAGAACGTCGCCTCGTCTTCCAGCTCGAAATCGATTTCCAGCCAGGCGAGTTCAAACGGCGCAATGACCGATTCTAAACGGTTTGGGCAATTGATGCGGTCCTTTTCCGTAGTGACCAACATTTCTGCGCCAGAGGCCTGGGCCTGGTGAGCGATGCGTTGCAATTCGAACGGCTTATAGCTGTGGTGATCATCGAAACTCCAGCGGAACACGATTTCGAGACCCAAAGACTCGAGCGTCCGCCAAAAATTTTCAGGATTGCCCACCGCGCAGAATGCCGCGACGCGCCGAGCCGCCAATTCATCCATGTACGATCCGGTGCGGTAGTCGCGCCAGCGGCGCGCGAGCAGTCGGGTGCGGAAGATGGGAGCGCTTCGATTGGATTCGTGAAGACGCGCGCAGATTGCCCGATAACGAAGATTGTCATCCGTCCGGGTGAGCACGAACACATCAGCGCGGCGCAAGGCCGAAAGAGGCTCGCGAAGCCGACCCTGCGGCGCCACCTCCTCTTCTCCGAAGGGATCCAGCCCGTCGATGAGAACTATGTCGAAATCGCGTTTGACGCGTGCGTGCTGAAACCCGTCATCGAGCAACAGAATGTTCGTGGACGGAAAGTGCGACAGCAGTACCCGCGCCGTTTCGTAGCGATTCGCGCCGATTCCGATAGGCGCGATGGAGGCCCCCAGAAATATTTGGGCCTCGTCGCCGGTCAGCGCGGCCGGAGCTTTCGCTCCCGGAGAAAAGACCAGGTATTTCGCCGGCGAGCGCCGGCGATAGCCGCGCGTAAGGATGGCGGG
>JAVKSW010000197.1:0-5399 GCA_039583505.1 Bryobacteraceae bacterium
AGAAGTTCGTGGCACACGTGCCCAACCGCTTCTTGCGGGGTCCACCCATAGAGCCGTTCGCAGCCAGCCGTCCAGTGATCGATGGTGCCGTCCCAGCGACGTACGATCACCGCCGTTTGATCCAGCGCCTCGGCCAATGCCGAGAGGCTGTCCTCGGTATTCTTGCGCTCGGTAACGTCGCGCAACACCTTACCAAAACCGGCAAACTTTCCATCGCGCCGCAGGCCGAGTGTTACCCCCTCAACCAGCAACCGCTGCCCGTCCTTTCTGACAAGCCATCGCGTGTCCGCCGAAATGCCTGTCTCGCGAGCCACGTCCAGTTCGTGTTTTCCATCCCCTTTCAGGCGATCGGGGACGGGTAAGAGGAGCTGGATATGCTGCCCAATGAATTCCTCCGCCGTATAGCCGAACGTGTGCTGTACGCCTGGATGCCACGATGTGAACCGCCCGTCGCGGTCGGCAATCACGATGACGAAATCGACCAACTCTGAAACGAGCAGGTCGAGGAGTTCCTGCCTGCTCAGGTTGGGCTCTTCAGGCGTCAAATCGTGCTCCGTTCCAAACGTTGGTGAGCGTGCATCATACCCTTACCCTTACACCATTGTTTCTCAAAAGAGCTGATTGATTGCCAACACGCGCGGCTGGCCCCGCCCCAGCAAAATCTCGCTCGCGGAGGCAGGCCCCACTTCCAGCCTGTGAATGTGATCGACCGGCATACCCAGCAACAGGATCAGCAAGGCGCGGATGACGTCGCCGTGACTCACTATCGCAACCGTAGAGTCGTCTTCGTCCGGATGATGTGCGACGATCTTTCCGATGCTCGACCAGGCTCGCGTTTGAACCTGCGTAATGAACTCTCCGCCGGGCGGACAGGTGGTGGATCGAAGCTCGTTGTACTTCTTCCATTCCTCGGTGTCAAACAGCTCACCGAACGGTCTGCCCGTCCACGACCCGACCTCGACTTCGTTCATTCCTTCGTCGATGGACACGTCGATATCCTGCGCATCGGCGATAAAACGCGCGGTCTCCACGGCTCTCGCCAGTGGAGAGGAGACGACTTCGTCGATTTTGTAACGTTGCTTCAGCGCTTGTGCGAGCACCTGCGCCTGCCGGCAGCCCTCCGCGTCGAGATGAACGCCCGGCATGCGCCCGTACAGCACGCGTCCCAGCAATTCAACGTTTCCGTGGCGGATCAGTAGAATACGCATAAACGGCTAGAAAGGAACCGCAGTGGCACAGAGCCTGACGGTTGACGATATCGAGAGAAGAGTCACGGAGCTAGGTCCATGGTTTCATAACCTCTCTCTACAGGGCGTGCAGACGGCGCCGGATCATTTCCTGGGCGACTATCCGTCCGCGAAATGGCAGAGCTTTCAGGACGCTGTTCCGAAAGATCTGGCGGGGATGACCGTTCTCGACATCGGGTGCAATGGCGGGTTCTATTCCATTGAAATGAAGCGCCGCGGGGCCAGGCGCGTCCTGGGAATCGATCACGATGAGCAGTACCTGGAACAGGCGCGGTTCGCCGCTCAGGTTCTCGACCTGGATATTGCCTTTCAACAGATGTCTGTCTATGACGTTCCCAAATTAAGTGAGCGGTTCGACGTGGTCTTGTTCATGGGTGTGTTCTACCATCTGCGCCACCCCCTGCTCGCGCTGGATTTGTTACGGCAGCATGTGGCAAAGGATTGGTTCATTTTTCAATCCATGTTGCGCGGCAGCCGCACGCGCCCGGATCTCGAGCCGGATTACCCGTTTTGGGAACGCGCCGTTTTCGACCAGCCCGGTTTCCCGAAAATGCATTTCGTCGAAAGCAGTTACTCGCACGATGAGACGAACTGGTGGATTCCCAACCGTTCTTGTGCCGAGGCAGTGCTGCGAAGCGCCGGATTCAAAATAGAAAAGATTCCCGAGGCTGAAGTTTTTATCTGCCGCTGCGATCCGGGCGCTTACTTACATCCTTTGCCGGTGAGCTTTAGATGAGAAAGTCCGGAACATGATAGAAGCCATCATGCTCTGGAATGAGCCGAATAATCTTTCGCATTGGGATTTCGAAGTGGACCGCGATTGGTCTGTGTACGCGCAGATGGTGAAACTGGCAGCAACGGCGATTGGGGCGGAAAACTCCAGGTTGCCGAAAGTGCTGGGCGGCATCTCGCCCATCGATCCGGCCTTCATCGTGCGAATGGAGAAGCTGGGCGCCTTGGATCACTTGGATGTCGTAGCGGTGCATGGTTTCCCGCTGGATTGGAACCACTGGACGATTCATGAATGGCCCGACAAACTGGCTGAAATTCACGCCGTGACCTCCAAGCCCGTCTGGGTATCGGAAGTAGGAGCATCGTCGTTTGGCGCCGAAGAGGTGCAGGAATTCGGGCTGAGGAAAACGGCGGAGTTATTACTGCCGCAACTCGATCATGTGTATTGGTACAGTCTTTTCGATTTACCAAGAGCGTGGCCGGCCACCACGCGGCACCGCGAAAGCGAGGGCTCGTCTTATTACCGGCATTTCTACATGGGCCTGTTTCGCGAGGACGGCACGGCGAAACTGGCTGCCCGCGAATTTTCGAATCACGCTCCCGCGCTTGGGATCTGCCAGTGGTTTCACTTCGAGGACCATCGTCTGGAAAGTGCCGTTCAGGCGCTTAACGATCTGGGCGTCCGGAAATTGCGCACCGGGCTCAGTTGGGCGGATTTCGAGCGGCCTGACGCGGAACGCTGGTTCGATCATCAAATGCGATTGCTGGATCCGTTTGAGCTGACCGTTACTTTTTGCTTCACGCCGGAGCGCTGTGGCGTGCGGCCGCATCACACCAGCCCCCCGAAAGAGCCTCAAGAGTATGCTGAATTTTGTGCAAAAATGATCCGGCGCTACGGGCGCTAGTAGAACTACGGATACGCAAGAATTCAATTGAAGGTAAGTAGTAACAAAGTAACATTACCTGCTTCTTATTGGTAAGTAGCATGCGCCCCAAGATATGAGCGACGAAACACAGCTTCGGGCTGTTGGTTGTCAATACAAGTTTTTCCGCGTTCAACTTTCCGCAATTTCCCCCAGCCTCAGTAGGAAAAATTCTTCCAAAGGACAAAACGGACAAGAACAATGAAAGGAACCGTTCTCATTACAGGCGGTGCTGGTTTTATTGGATCTCACGTAGCTTCGGAATTGTTAAGGGCTGGTTATCACGTCAGGGTTCTGGATAGCCTTGTGACCCAGGTACACGGCGAAACGCCGAAGCGTCCGGCTTATCTCGATCATGGGGTCGAGTTTCTGTTGGGCGACGTGCGCGATCGGGAAATTCTCGATCGGGCGTTGTCTAGCGTGGACGCGGTGTATCACTTCGTGGCACTGGTCGGCGTGGGACAGAGCATGTATCAGATTGAGGAGTACACCAGCGTCAACAATCTTGGTACGGCGGTCCTGCTGGAGAGACTGGTGAAACACCCGGTCAAGAAGCTGGTAGTGGCGTCGAGCATGAGCATTTACGGCGAAGGCCTTTATCTCACGCCCAGCGGCGAGCCGTACACGAAGGCGGCACGCACTGCCAAACAGTTGAAGGCGCACGAGTGGGAGATGACCACGCCCGAAGGATTGCCGCTGCGGCCGGTACGGACGCCGGAATCGAAGCAGCCCTCGCTCGCTTCCGTTTACGCGCTGTCCAAATACGATCAGGAGCAGATGTGCTTGATTGTGGGACGGGCTTACGGAGTTCCGACGGTCGCCTTACGATTCTTCAACGCGTATGGGCCGTTTCAATCGCTGTCAAACCCGTATACGGGAGTGCTAGCGATCTTTGCGTCGCGCTTGATGAACGGACAACGCCCCATCATCTTCGAAGACGGGCAGCAGATGCGCGATTTCGTCAGCGTATTCGACGTAGCCCAAGCGTGCCGGCTCGCAATTGAGGTGGAGGCCGCGCACGATCTGGTCTTCAACGTGGGAAGCGGACAGACGTTCACGGTCAGGGAAGTCGCTAAGAAGCTCGCTAAAGTGCTGGGCAAGAATATCGATCCTGAGATTAGCGGCAAATATCGAGTGGGCGATATCCGCCATTGCTTCCCGGATATCAGCCTCGCGCAAGCCATTCTGGGCTACAAGCCAAGAGTCACTCTGGAGAATGGCATGCGCGATCTCGCTGAATGGCTGGAGCAGCAGACAGCGCACGATCGCTTCAACGAGATGCGGGACGAACTCGCTTCGCGCGGGCTGGTCGTTTAGGAGTCATGGATTATCAGCCATGTTGCAACGCCGTCAGATTCTGATCACGGGCGGAGCGGGATTCATCGGAACAAACATCGCCCGCAGCTACCTCGAGGAAGATCAGCCTGTTCACATCTTCGACAATTTACATCGCCCTGGCGTGGAGCAGAACGTTCGGGAGTTGCAGCAACAATTTCCGGGAAGAGTTCATTTCACGCTGGGCGACACGCGCGATAAGAACGAGGTGGTGAAAGCCGTCAGTACGGCGAGCAGGATCTATCACCTGGCGGCGCAGGTTGCGGTTACAACCAGCCTCGACGATCCCATGGACGATCTGGACACGAACCTGATCGGGACCATTCATCTGCTGGAGGCGATCCGCCATTCGCCGGTCCGTCCCTCTCTGCTGTTTACTTCGACTAACAAAGTCTACGGCCGATTGGCCGGCGTGGGATTGCAGAAACGTGGTGCTCGCTACGAGCCGGAAGATGTTTCGCTCGCAAGAGCGGGCGCCGGCGAGGACCAGCCGCTCGAATTTCTTTCGCCATACGGATGCTCAAAGGGCAGCGCGGATCAGTATGTGCTGGACTACGCGCGCTCGTTCGGCATCCGCGCGACTGTATTCCGAATGAGCTGCATTTATGGCCCGCATCAGCTCGGCTCGGAAGACCAGGGATGGGTCGCTCACTTCCTGCGACAGGCGATGAAAGGCGAGGCCATCACGATATACGGCGACGGCAGGCAGGTGCGCGACCTGCTCTATGTAGAGGACCTGGTTGGCGCGATGCGCAGGGCGCAAGACAACCTGGGGATTGCCGCCGGCGAGCCGTTCAATCTAGGCGGTGGCGCGGAGAATAGCACCAGCTTGCTCGAGCTGATAGAGGAACTGCGGCTGCTTACCGGAAATCCCGTCGAAATCGAATGGGGTCCGGAACGGCTGGGCGACCAAAAGTGGTATGTGGCGGATACATCGAAGATGCGCACCTTGTTGGGCTGGACTCCTAAGGTGAGCATCCGCCAAGGTCTGCGCGCTCTGTACGATTGGTATTCGGAGCGGCCATCGCTGGTCGCCCGTTCTCAGGTGCAGGTGGCTTGATGCGATTCGCACTTGTGAATCCGCCGTGGAGTTTTGAAGGCAGCATTTACTTCGGCTGCCGCGAGCCTCATTTACCGCTCGAGATGGGGTACTCGAAAGCTC
>JAVKSW010000198.1:0-5378 GCA_039583505.1 Bryobacteraceae bacterium
ACGCTCCACCGCGAGTTGCAGCAGGCCGGCTTCGATCGCATGCCCGGGTCGCTCGACCAATATCTTCGATTCATCACTCGCATTCTGGAGCTCGATCGCGCCAACGGTGGCGTGGCCATCAAGTTCGAAGCCGCGTATTTCCGTTCCCTGCATTTCGCCGATCCGCCACAGGCGCAAGCGGCCGCGGTTTTCGAGCGCTACCGAAATGGCGGCCAACCCGACCCCGCCGAATACGCCGCTTTTCAGGACTTCATCTTCCGCTATCTGCTGCGCGAGGCCGGGCGGTTACACCTGGCCGTCCACTTCCATACCTCGGTGGGCATCGGCGAATTCTTCAATCTGCACAACGGCAACGTGCTCAATCTGGAAAACGTGCTGCGCGATCCGCGGTACGACTCCGTATCGTTCGTTCTGCTCCACGGCGGATTTCCTTATGATCGCGAGGCGATCTGGTTGGCTGCCCGAAAAAACGTGTTCATCGACTCGTCTCTCACCGATCTCTACCTCTATCCTTCCGAATTCAAGGATGTCCTCAAATACTGGCTTTCTATTTATCCGGACAAGGTGCTGTTTGGCAGCGACGCATTTCCGTTCAACGAAGCGCTCGGTGCGGAAGAGGCGTATTGGTTATCGGTTCAGTCTTCCAGACAGGCCTTGGCTGCCGCGCTGGCCGAGCTCGTTTCCGAGCGTGCCTTCACCGAGCCGCAAGCCATGCAAATCGCGCACGGCTATTTGCACGATAACGCCGTGCGCCTCTATCGAACACTGCGCGGGTTGTAAAGCTCGAATGTTCGCGCTACAGAATGTTCGCCGACCAATTTTCGAGAATCGATTTCACTTTTTGGCAGAATTGATCCGCCAGGGCGCCATCGATCAAGCGGTGATCGAAAGTAAGCGCCAGATGTGCCTGCGAGCGGATCGCGATGGCGTCGCCTTCAATCACGGCCGGCACCTTTTCCACCGCGCCCACACCCAGAATCGCCACTTGCGGCTGGTTGATGACCGGCGTCGCGAAGATGCTCCCAAAGCTGCCGAAGTTCGTGATTGAGAAAGTGCCGCCCTGCACCTCATCCGGCTTCAACTGCCGGGACCGCGCGCGGGTCGCGAGATCCACGATCGCCCGCTGCAATCCGGCGACATTCTTCTCGTCCGCATTGCGAATGACAGGCACAATCAAACCGGCTTCCAGAGCGACTGCTATCCCCAGGTTAATGTCGCGATGATAGACGATGTTCTTGCCGTCAATCGAAGCATTGAAAATCGGGAACGTGCGCAAAGCCTCTGCCGCCGCCGCCGTCACAAATGGCAGAAACGTGAGCGAAAAGCCGTTGCGCGATTGAAACTCCGCCTTCGATCGGTCGCGCAGTTTCGCAATCTTCGTCATGTCCACCCGATGAACAGTCGTGACATGAGCGGACGTTCGCTTGCTCATGATCATGTGCTCGGCGATCTTCTGCCTCATCACGCTCATGGGTTCCGACCGGGTTTTGGCGGATTCGGCCAGGGGCAAAGGCTGCGGAGCCTGCTGCTGCGGCGGTTCTACGGGATACGGACCGGCCGATGTCGCCGCAGGCTCGGGAGGAGCCGAGGGAGCGGCATAAGTGCGCGCCGCCTGCGATGACATGTAGCCTTCCACGTCTTGCTTGGTGATCCGTCCGCCTGCGCCCGTCCCTTTCACTTGCGATAAGTCGATGTTGTACTCGCGCGCCATTTTCCGGACCAGCGGAGAAAGCGGCCCCTGATCCTCCTCGCCATCTGGTTGCGCAACCGGCGCCGGAGGCGCAGGCGCCTGTGGCTGCTGTGGTGCGGACGTTCGCGCTTCCGGTGTTGCCGCCGAGGGACCCACGTCCACCTTGGGCGGCGTCGAAACGGACGGTTTCGCTTGCTGCTGAGCCGGTGCCGCTGCCGGCGCGGCCGCAGGTGCCGAGGCTGCCCCGTCACCGATGCGCGCCACCACCGTTTTGATCGCTACCGTCGCACCTTCCTGAACCAGTACTTCGCTCAGCACGCCTGCCGAGGGCGATGGTATTTCGGTGTCCACCTTGTCGGTGGATATTTCAAATAAAGGCTCGTCGCGCTCCACCTTGTCGCCGGGCTTCTTCAGCCAGCGCGTCAACGTTCCTTCCACAATGCTTTCGCCCATTTGGGGCATCTCAACGTCAATCATCGAATCTCCTGCAATTCTTCCTGTGCCATCGCCAGTTCGTAGTCGAACACCTTCGCGAAGCAGGCGGCGATAGCCCGCATCGCCTCTTTCCGGCTTGCCTCACATCCCAGGCTGCGAAGCGAACACACCGGCTTCGTCAACCCGCACGGGATTATGTATTGGAAGTAGCTCAGATCTGTCTCCAGGTTCAGCGCAAAACCGTGTGACGTGATCCAGCGGCTGATGTGTATGCCGATCGCCGCAATCTTCGCGCCATCCACCCAGACGCCTTCGTATCCACGTCGGGGAATCCGCCCCGCCCGGATACCGAACACCGCCAGCGCCTCGATGAGCGACTCTTCCACTCCGCTGAAAAACGCGTGTACATCGCGCTTCCATTCTCGTAAATCGAGAATCGGGTATCCAACAATCTGGCCCGGACCATGATACGTCACATCGCCGCCCCGGTCCGTCTCATAAAATTCAATCCCCGTCCGCGCCAGAATTTCTTCGCTCGCAAGCACGTGATGTTCCTTGCCGTTCCGCCCCAGCGTCACCACGTGCGGATGTTCGACGAACAGCAAAGTGTCGCAGCCTTCCCCCCGTTTCCGCTGTTCCACCAGGCGTAGCTGCACGGCGAGCGCATCCTTGTAGCGCATGCGTCCCAAATCCACCACCTCAAGCGCTCTCATGCTCATTTAGAACCGCGCGCGGCAGCAAGCGGTGCCTCAAATATTAATCGCCAGTCCGTACACGTTGTTGAAGGCCTCTCCCAGCGCTTCATAGATTGTGGGATGCGCATGGATCGTCGACATCATGCTGTCCACCGTCGCCTCCGCTTCCATCGCGGTAACTGCCTCCGCGATCAGCTCGAACGCTTCCGGGCCGATGATGTGAACGCCCAAAATCTCGCCAAACTGCTCCTCGGCGATAATCTTCACGAATCCCTCGTGCTTATCGAGGATGGTTGCCTTGCTGTTGGCGGCAAACGGGAATTTGCCGACCTTCACTTTGAAGCCCTGCGCGCGCGCTTGTGCCTCCGTCAGACCCACGCTGCCAATACCGGGGTCCGTGTAAGTCGCCCCGGGAATTCGATTACGGTTGATCGGCCGCACCGGTTTTCCGGCGATGGTTCCCACCGCGATCATCCCTTCCGCCGTCGCGACGTGCGCAAGTTGAGGGGTTCCCGCGACGATATCCCCGATCGCGTAGAGTCCAGGCTCACCGGTGCGCTGCTGCTCATCTACTTTCACGAATCCGCGATCGAGTTGCGCCTTCGTGTTCTCGATCCCCACGTTCTCTGTATTCGGCTTGCGCCCCACCGCGACCAGCAGCTTGTCGAATTCCATCTCTTCGCGATTCCCATTTGCCAGCGTCGCCGTTAAGCTCACGCTGTTCGTGTTCTTGCGAATGTTTTCTGCCTTCGCGCCGGTCTCGCAGCGAATGCCCGTCTTCTTGAAATGCCGTTCCAGTTCCTTCGAGATCTCCTCGTCCTCCACCGGTACCAGCCGCGGCAGCATCTCGAGCAGCGTCACCTTCGACCCGAAGCGGTTGAAAATCGATGCGAACTCTACCCCGACTGCACCCGCCCCGATGATGCCGATCGATTTCGGAACGGCTTGCGTATCCAGAATCTCGATGTTCGTCAGAATCAGGTTCGGATCGGGCTGCAAGCCGGGAAGCATCCGCGCCTCCGAGCCCGTCGCCAGAATGATGTTCTTGGCTTCTACTGTCTGCGCTCGCTCGCCGGAAACCTCGATGCGCCCCCCACCCATCAGCCGCGCGCTTCCTTTGATCACGTCCACCTTGTTCTTGCGCATCAGAAACTCGATGCCCTTGGAGTGCTTGGTGACGATCTTGTTCTTGCGGTCGAGCACCTGCGGGTAATTCAATTGTGGGTCTTTGCATTGAATGCCCTGCGCCTCAGGATGCTTGAATTCATCCCAAACATCGGCCGTGTGAAGCAGCGCTTTCGTCGGAATGCAACCGACCAACAGGCACGTCCCGCCGAGTCGCGGCTGCCGTTCGATCAGGGCCGTTTTGAGACCGTATTGGCCAGCCCGGACGGCCGCCGAATACCCGCCCGGACCGCTGCCAATAACCACAACATCGTAAGCCATTTTCGCCTCAAGTGTAGCATCGGACCCTTATTTTTCAGTACTTTCGGGCGCTGGGGCGCATCGGACGGCAGGCCGGGAGCCGAGCGAGCGGAGTTGTTAACGCCGGGGGCTGCTTCAATACCGCGAAGGCCCGTCTTGCCCTGGGCCGTTAACAGGGTCCGCGTTTAGCAGGAATGAGTGAACAACGCGATCAAAATAATAATCGGGATCGGCACGCCGATCAGATAAAGTAACATCGAACGCATCGTAAGTCTCCCTTATAAAATCATACCGGTCGACCGCCTACCCGGCCCGGGATCTCCGCTAAAGAGCCTTCACATGATCCCGTTGCCGGCCGCCAATTGTCGCCGCGTAGCTGGCGCAAAACGCACCAATCAGCAGGGCAAGGAACAACCACAGCAACACACGCGCCGTCGTCTTCCGCGCCGCGTCTAATGCTGCCTGGGCTTGCGTAATAACGTCCGAAACTCGCTTGTCCGCCTCGCTTTGGTTTAGCCCCGTTCTGGCGCTCACTAGCTGAGTCAGATAGCTTCGGTCTGCTGCGGGAACCTCGCCCTGCCGCGCCGCATGCGCCAGAATCCCCGCCGCCTCGCCGCGTATCGCGCTGTCGTCGTTCGTAACCGGGTGATCCCCTCGGAACAGCGTATCGACAAGATACCCGTCCTCTGCACCTTCCAGCTCAGGGCCGGTGCCGGCTCCCCCGACCATCGCACTGCCTGCGGAACCCAGGAAAGCAGCCGTCATTACCACCGCCACGGCCCACACCAGAAATCCATGCGCAGTGTCGCGGAAATACACTTCGTCGGTGTGAATAGTGGCCCACTTGGTGCGTAATCGGCCCGCCAGATAGCCGCCCATTGCCGACGCGACGACCTGAATTACGATCAGCCAGATCAGCGCTGCTTTAGATACCGTCGAGGCCGAAGCTCCCGTGTTCGCCCAAGGCGATACCGACTCCAAGCCGAACCCGGCGCCTAAAGCGAGCAGCACCAGCGACAACGCAGCCGTGACAAATGCCCCGGCTATGACTGCGGCCCAGGACACGCCCGACGAATGGGCTTCCCTGTTGAGTGCATGCTCAGTGAACCCGGGCTGAGCGCCCGAAGATGCGG
>JAVKSW010000199.1:0-5356 GCA_039583505.1 Bryobacteraceae bacterium
TTTCACGCCGCCGCCCTTGCCGCGGCCCCCGGCGTGAATCTGTGCCTTGACGACGACGCTGCCTCCGATGTTCTTGGCTGCTACTTCGGCTTCTTCTACTGTGTAGGCGACCTCTCCGCGAGGCACAGGAACATCGTATTTAGCGAGAATTGCTTTGCCCTGATATTCGTGGATCTTCATAGATGGATAACGAGCTTAATCGGCATAGGCGCGCTGAAGGCCAATCGCTAGTGTAGCTCGCGATGTGGCGAACACCCGATTCAACGATTCGATGCCGGGCCTAGAATTACTGCACTGCGACGAAGCTGCGGCGACGGGCAGTCAGCAACTCCGCCAACGCGCGGCAGGCATCCGCCATCTCGGCAAACTGGGCGGCGTCCAGCGACTGGTAGCCGTCCGAGAGCGCACGCTCAGGAACGGGGTGCATTTCCACAATCAAGCCCGAGGCACCAGCGGCGATCGCGGCCAACGACATGGGTAAAACTTTGTCGCGCTTGCCGGTTCCGTGACTCGGATCGACAATGATGGGCAGATGGCTGAGGCTTTGTACTGCCGGCACCACGCTTAGGTCCAGAGTATTGCGCGTGTGGTCGGCGAACGTTCGAACGCCGCGCTCGCAAAGGATCACCTGATAATTCCCGTCAGCAAGAATGTACTCCGCCGCCATGAGGAATTCTTCAAGAGTGGAGGACATGCCGCGTTTGAGCAATATAGGCTTGCGAGATCGGCCGGCGCGGCGCAGCAAGGAAAAGTTCTGCATATTGCGCGCGCCGATTTGGATACAGTCCGCATAGTGCTCGACCAAATCAAATGTCTCGACATCAACGGCCTCGGTCACGATGCCGAGTCCAGTCTCCTCCCGCGCATCGGCGAGGTGACGCAGACCGGCTTCCCCGAGCCCTTGAAAGCTATAGGGGGACGTACGCGGTTTGTATGCGCCTCCTCGCAGCAGCTGTCCTCCGCCGCTTTTCACAGCGCGCGCGGATTCGAGAATCTGCTCGCGACTCTCTACGGAACACGGCCCGCCGCACAGAACGATCTCCTCGCCGCCTACGCGAACCCCGTTGACAGTTACTACCGTGTTCTCCCGCTTGGTCTCGCGGCTGACCAACTTGTATGGCTTGGATACACGTATCGCCTCAGCCACACCGGGCAGGCCTTCAAACTCAGCAGCATCGATTGGGCCATTGTTGCCGGTAATACCGATCGCGGTGCGCTGCTCCCCCGGAATGATGTGGGGCGTGAATCCGAGCGATTCAATGCGTTCGCAGACGCCTGCGATTTCCTGTGGCCCCGCTTGGGCCTTCATCACAACCAGCAAAGTAGAGAAATCCTTGCCTTTAAGCGTAGCGGACTGCAGGCGTGCTGGTTAGTCCCGCTCACATTTTGCGAGTAGTTCACAATAGATGATTCACGCGCGGTGCGGGAATTTCAAATGCTGGTTGCGAAACGCTAGTGACGGGACAGGATAAGGCCGGGACGGTGGTGGAATGAGTAGCGGAAGCATGTCTCACCTTCCGTTCCGGAATTTCGTTCACCTTACCCAGCCGGAAGCATACGATTTGATGCACCGCATGCTCTCCGGCGAGATGAGTACCGATGGCATCGCGGAGGTGCTGAGCTTTCTGCGCCGGAAGGGTGAAACGGTGGCTGAGCTGGTTGGGTTCGCGAGTGCGATCCGGGATATGAGCGAGCCGCTTGAACTGGATCAATCGGAACAGCCGATCATCGATACCTGCGGCACGGGCGGCGATAGCACCGGATCGTTCAACGTGTCTACGGCAACGGCTTTTGTCATCGCGGGCGCAGGATTGCGCGTTGCCAAGCACGGCAACAGGCGAATTTCCAGCCAGTGTGGGAGCGCGGATGTTTTGGAAGCATTGGGCGTACCGGTGAACCTTTCGGCAACGCAGGTGATGGAATGCATTCGTCAAACCGGTATTGGGTTTCTATACGCTCCGTTGCTTCACCCGGCCGTGAAGCATGCGCAGGAGGCTCGGCTGCTGTTGAAGGGCCGCACTGTGTTCAACCTGCTTGGACCTTTGACGAACCCTGTTCGTGCGCGTGTGCAGCTGATTGGTGCGTTTTCCTTGAAGGCCGCTGAGATGTTGGCACAGGCTTGCGCGAGATTAGGAATCGAGCGGGCTTTCGTCGTACACGGGCTTGACGGGTTGGATGAGATTACAATTACGACGCACACCGTTGTTTTTCAGGTAGAGGACGGGCGCGTCCAAAAGGGCCGGTGGTCGCCGAGCGATTTTGGAGTGCAACCGGTTCCGATCGAAGCTCTGCAAGGCGGAGACCCTGAAATGAACGCCGGTATCGTTCGCTCGGTTCTTGGCGGCGACACGGGCGCACAACGAGACATCGTTGTGGCGAACGCCGCAGCCGCGCTGTTCATTGCCCGGCAGACGCCGGATCTGAAAACTGCCGTGGCCAGTGCCGCTGAGTCCATCGACAGTGGGGCAGCCAGGCGGAAATTTGAACAACTTCTCGAGTTCACAAGCGGATTCGGCCATGAAGGCGTTTGAAGTTCGAGAATTCGGAATAGACAATCTGGCATGGGTAGATCGGGAAAAGCCACGGCCCGGCGCCGGCGAGGTTCTAGTCAGGATGACGGCGGCATCGCTGAATTACCGTGACTACATGCTGGTTAAGGGCACGTACAACCCGAAACTGAAACGTCCGATGGTCCCGCTATCGGATGGCGCCGGAATTGTGGAAGAGCTGGGCCCGGCTGTGAGCCGGTTCCGCGTTGGGGACAGGGTCACTCCGTGTTTCATGCAAGGCTGGATCGATGGGCCGGTGACTCAGGAGAAAGGCGCGTCTGCTCTAGGCGGCGGTCGAGATGGCGTTCTGCGAGAATACGCGGTTTTTTCCGAGCAGGGTCTAGTCCGCGCGCCGGACTCGCTAAACGATGAAGAAGCTGCTGCTCTGCCATGTGCAGCCGTGACGGCCTGGCACGCTCTCTTCGAGAAGGCGCCGGCGATCGCGGGACAGACAGTTTTGATTCAAGGCACAGGCGGTGTTTCCATGTTCGCGCTTCAATTCGCTCATGCCGCGGGATTGCGAACGGTTGTGACTTCAAGCAGCGATCAAAAGCTGGCTCGGGCCAAGAACCTTGGCGCAGATGAAATCATCAATTACAAGACCACGCCAAAGTGGGACGAAGAAGCCCGCAAGCTGACGAACGGGGAGGGCGTGGATCATGTCATCGAGGTCGGTGGCAGCGACACGATGCCGCGGTCCTTACGCGCGGTTCGCATGGAAGGAACGGTCAGCGTGATTGGCGTCCTGACTGGAACGGACAGTAGCGTCAGCCCGACATCCATGCTCATGAACACTACGCGCGTGCAGGGGATTTATGTGGGATCGCGCGCGATGTTCGAGCGCATGAATCGCGCGATCGAGCTCCACGGGATAAGGCCGGTTGTCGACCGAGTGTTCGAGTGGACGCAGATAAAAGAAGCACTGCGCTATATGGAAAGCCAGCAGCATTTCGGGAAAATCTGCCTGCGATTCTAGCCCCTGGCCTTGCAGTTATTCGAATGGCGCGTCGTCTTCGCCGGTATCGGCCGCCAGATTTTCGAACTTGGTGAAACGGTTCAGAAATGCAAGTTTCACGCGGCCTGTCGGACCGTTGCGCTGCTTTCCGACAATCAGCTCAGCGAGTCCCTTGAGGCTTTCCTTATCCGGGCGATACACTTCTTCGCGAAAGATGAAGGCGACCAGATCCGCATCCTGCTCAATACTTCCGGACTCGCGGAGATCACTTAGCATCGGACGATGATCGCCGGGGCGGCTTTCGGGTGCGCGGCTGAGCTGCGACAGGACGAGAAACGGTACGCGTAGCTCTTTCGACATGAGCTTCAGACCACGAGACAGCGAACTGATCTCCTGCACGCGATTCTCGAACCGGCCGCGTCCCTGCATCAACTGCAGATAATCGACAATTACCAGGCCGAGATCCTGCTCGGCTTGCAGGCGACGCAGCTTGGAATGGAGGTCCATCAGGTTCGTTCCCGCGCTGTCATCGATAAACAGGGGCGATTCGACAATCCGATACATGGCGTCGTGGAGTAAGCGGCGTTCATCGGCGTTCAGATAGCCCGCACGGAAGCGCTGCTGATCCACGCGTGCGGTAGCGCAGATCATTCTTGTAAGCAGCGACTCCTTCGACATCTCAAGCGAGAAGACCGCTACTGCCTTGGGATTTTTCTGACTTGTGGTTACGTGCTGAGCGATGTTCAACGCGAGAGCCGTCTTTCCCATGGCGGGACGCGCGGCCAAGATGAATAGCTCGCCTTCGCGTAGACCGCCCGTCATCTCGTCGAATTTCAAAAACCCGGTGCTGATCCCTTTTATCCGTTTGCTGGTGTCCAGGAAGGCATTGATTCCGCCTTCGTATTCGGTAAGGATTTGTGCGGGGCTAGCGAGCGACTTCTTCGTCTGGATGTCGCCCAGCTTCATGAATGCATCTTCGACCGCACCGAGCAACTGCTTCGGGTCGTCCTGGCAGTGCATGCATTGGTTGATGGCGTCTTGCGAAACCGAGATGATGCGGCGCAGCAGGGATTTCTCTTTGACAATGGATACGTAGCCGTCGAGGTTGTGAAGCTGCGGTAGTCCATCGTCAAGCGAGACCAGGTAATGAAGGCCGTCCACAGACTGGAGCTGGCCTTGCTTCATCAGTTCATTGGCGAGAGTGACGCGATCGATCCGCTCACCCCTCTCATGGATCTCGGCCATGCGCAGGAAGATGCGCTTATGCTTTTCGAGGCTGAAATCATCGGCGGTCAGCGAGCCAGCAACCTGCAGAAAAGCTGTATCGCTGCTCATGATGGCTCCGAGCACGAAGCGTTCCGCGTCGAGATTGTCGGGGAGCGACTGGGCAAGACTGATATCGCGTACGGCCATGAGAGGGAACCCGCTTAACTTAACTGACACAATCGCCCGAAGCAATACATGGCGACACAAATTTCAGAGGGAAACCCGGAACGTGAAACGCTACGCGAAGTTGGCGGTTTCGGGCAACAGTTTTCCACAAATCTTCCTCAATACATTTCTATCTTAAATTGTTTTGGCTTAATTGTTTTGGGTCAATGTGGTTGTTGAGCCACGGTTCTGAATGGCAGCGGGACTTGTTATACTGCGACTTGATGATTCGTAACGCCCTCCGCCATCACCACCATCGCGCGATGGTATAGAGGCGAGTCCCGGCGTTCAATCTTTTAGTTCGGAATTGTGACCAGGCCCGCCCTAAACGGCGGGCTTTTCCATGTGTGCCGAGCATGTTCGACAGCTCGAAGGTGAAAGTCCTTTTCACAACCTGATGGAGGTGAAGTGATAGCGAAGC
>JAVKSW010000200.1:0-5341 GCA_039583505.1 Bryobacteraceae bacterium
TGGGAAACTCCGTCACCCAAAGGAACTTCAAGCGCTCCGGATCAAGGAGCTTGTGGCGATCGTTGTATTTCTGTGCAACAAACAAACGAAGTTGACCGCAGGCCTGCAAGACGGTGTACTCCGGCAAAGCGCCCTTCTTTTCGCCAGCCCAGGCGGCGAGCATGAGCAGATCGCCTTCGGCGGCATTTGCACGCGCGCGCACTTTCGCGATCGGATCAGCATGGTCGCGTTCCAAGCGTTTCACGTCGTCATATACACGGAGGCCGCGCTCCTGGCCGAAGGCCTTGATCTCGTCGCGCTCCTTGCGGCTCAAAGCCCCGATGGTGGGGACATGAATGGCGACGAGCGGCAAGCCGTCCGCAGACAAGCTCCCGGTTGGGAATAGGTCCTCTACACAGTGAAATGGCGGAAGACGCAGGTCCGGCTTGTCGCTGCCATACGAACGCATGGCTTGCGCATAGGTGATGCGAGGAATCTCTCGCGCGACCGCCTTTCCCGCCGCTTCGCATACGGCCCAGATCAGCGGCTCGATAACTTCATAGACCTGCTCTTCCTGCGGGAAGGACATTTCCAAATCGATCTGCGTGAACTCCGGCTGGCGATCAGCGCGCAAGTCCTCATCGCGGAAGCAGCGCACAATCTGGAAATAGCGTTCATAGCCACTGACCATCAGGAGCTGTTTGAAGATCTGCGGCGACTGGGGAAGCGCGTAGAAGCTTCCCGGCTGGACGCGGCTTGGCACGAGGTAATCGCGCGCACCTTCCGGCGTCGAGCGCGTCATGAACGGAGTTTCAATCTCGAGGAAGCCCTGCGCATACAAGGTCTCGCGCACGGCTAAAGCGATTTTCGAGCGCATGATGATGTTGCGCTGCATGCGCGGCCGGCGCAGATCGACATATCGATATTTCAATCGAATGTCTTCCTTCACATCGACGTTGTCTTCGAGCGGGAAAGGCGGGGTGCGCGATTCGTTGAGGATCCAGATCTTTTCTACCGCGATCTCTACGCCGCCGGTGGCGATAGCCGGGTTCACCGTCTCGGGCGATCGCAGCGTCACGGCACCTTGAACGGCGATGACGAATTCGGCGCTCAATTCCTGCGCGCGTTTGTGCGCTGCCGGATTCCTGCTCTCATCGAAGACGAGCTGAGTAATGCCATCGCGATCACGGAGATGGATAAATATGACGCCGCCCAAGTCGCGCCGGCGGTGCACCCAACCCATGAGCAAGGCGTTGGCGCCCACATCGGCGGGGCGCAATTCTCCACAACTGTGAGTGCGACGTAAATCGCCCAGAAAATCCAACCTGACTTCAGCCATTTGCTTTTATCGGAGACCTGTTACTGCCGCGCTCGCTGCTAAGCCGATCGAGCAGCCTCTGACGAGTGAGCGTCTCCTGGACGCCGGACGCCATATTTTTGAGCGAGTAGGATTGCGTGACGATCTCGTTATCCCCAACGATGAGGGTGTAGCGCGCGGACATTTTATTCGCAAGCTCGAGCATTCGTTTCAACTTGCGCTCGGCGCCCACTTCAACGGATAGATCCAGCTCTCTCAAGTCTCGCGCCAAGACTGCGCAATACCGCACAGCGGTGTCGCCCATAGGCGCAATATATACATCCAGGCCCGGAAGCTCGATAGGAGTGGCTTCTTCTACGGTCATGACCAGCCGGTCTTCGCCAATTGAAAAGCCAATCCCCGGGGCAGCGACTTTCGATCCAAGAGCTTCGGCTAAACCGTCGTATCGTCCTCCGCCCAGAATCGCGTTCTGCGCGCCTAATGCGCCGTGCGTAATTTCAAAGGTGGTGCGCGCGTAATAGTCGAGGCCCCGCACCAGGCGCGGCTTCACGGTGTAGGCGATTCTCCGATCATCCAGGAAATCGCGAACCCGCCGAAAGTGCTCGCGATCGGCCTCATCCAGATAGTCGAGAATCGAAGGCAGCTTTTCGATAATCGGCTGGTCTTCCGGCACCTTGCAATCGAGCACACGAAGCGGATTGGTTTGGGCGCGCCTCTGGCAGTCTTCACACAATTTTGGCGAAAGATCCTTGAGCTGGGCCCGCAGCGCGTCGTTGTACCGCGCGCGCGATTCTTTCGAACCGACGGAGTTGATCAGCAATTCGAAATCGCGAATCCCGACTTGTTGCAGAATGGCGACGACGAGCTCGATTACTTCGGCATCGATAGCCGGTAGATCGGACCCGATGGCTTCCGCCCCTATCTGATAAAACTGCCGGTAACGGCCTTTTTGCGGCCGCTCCCGCCGGAACATGGGACCGATGTAATACAACTTGTGGAGACCTGGCTGCTGGTCGAGCCGGTGCTCGATGTAGGCACGAAGAACGGAGGCAGTGCTCTCCGGGCGCAATGTCAACGAGTTGCCATCACGGTCTTCGAAGGTGTACATCTCCTTGCTGACGATGTCGGTTTCCTCGCCCACGCCGCGGGAAAAGAGCGCCGTCTCTTCCAGGATCGGCGTGCGAATTTCGTGATAGTTGAAGCGCGCGAATACCCGCCGGGCGGCAGCTTCCACGTGATTCCATACCGCGCTCGAGGGCGGCAGAATGTCCCGCATGCCTTTCACGCTTTGAATCAAGACGGCTCTTCCTTATAGAGGGCGGTGATTTTGACGTAATTGTCGCAGTTCTTTTGGAACCGTTGTTGCTCTTCGGGAGTAACCGGGCGCCGCAGCTTCGCGGGAGTTCCCATTACCAACGTCTTTGCGGGAACCTCCATGCCTTCCGGCACGAGCGCGCCCGCCGCGACAATGGCTCCCGCACGAATTTTCGCTCCGTTCAAAACAACCGCGCCGATGCCGATCAATGCGCCGTCCTCGACTTCACATCCGTGCAGCACGACTCTATGGCCCACGGTGACGCGATTCCCAACAATGCACGGGTAGAGGTCATGATCGACGTGCAGCACGGTGTTGTCCTGAATGCTCGTTTCGTCGCCGATCCGAATGTAATTCACATCTCCACGAATCGATACGTTCGGCCAGACGCTGGACCGTTCCCCGATCACCACGTCGCCAATCACCTGCGCACTGAGGTCAATGTAAGCGGATTGAGCAACGCGGGGCGCCAATCCCCGATAGGGTCTGATCATTGAAGCGATGGAGCGCAGATCAGCGCGATTCTGAGCTGCCGGGAAAGGAACGATGGAACAGTTCTCTTTCTTGCCATCGTAGCAGGATGGACGTGCTGCCAGCGCTCTGGACGTGCAGGATGCGCCGCTAGAATGAAAGGCATGTTACGTGCCGCCCTCGGGGCGTTGTTGGCTGGGGCACTTAGCGCGTCTTGTTCGTTCTGCGCGAAATCTCCCTTTACGTTCGACACCATGATGAAGCTTGCGCGGATCGACGAGCCTCAGTTGTCACCGGACGGAAAAATGGTGGCGTTCACGGTTCAGACGATCGATATGGCGAATAACCGCAAGCCGACCGAAATCTACGTGGTTGCGGTTGATGGCGGCACGCCCCAGCGTCTGACCAACGACGGGCACTCGAACACCCGACCGCGCTGGATGCCCGATTCCAAGCGGATCGTCTTCGTTTCCGATCGAAACAACGGCTCGCAAATCTGGTCCATGAACGCGGACGGAAGCGATCCCAAACCAATTACCAATCTGCCGACGGAGGCTGACGGCGTGACTGTTTCACCAGACGGGAAGCTGATTTTATTCGCAAGCAGCGTGTATCCCGATTGCGCGGCTCCGAATGCCGCGCCGGGCGTGGAGTATGACGCCGCGTGCAATAAGACCAAGGTGGACCAGGATGCCGCGAGCAAGATGCAAGCCCGGGTGTACACCTCGCTTCTCTATCGTCACTGGACGGAATACCAGCGCACCCGCCGGAAACACCTTCTTCTTCAATTTGCAGACGGCAGCGGTAAGGCACGCGATCTCACCCCTGGCAACCTCAACGTGCCGCCGTTCTCGCTTGGCGGCCCGGAGGCCTACGTGTTTTCGCCCGACAGCACGCAGATCACATACGTTGCAAATACGGACCCCGAGCCCGCGACCAGCACGAATTCCGATCTGTTCACAATTGCGGCGGCGGGCGGCGAAGCGAAGCGCATAACAACGAATCCCGGTGCGGACGAAGGGCCGCTCTATTCGCCGGATGGCAGATATCTCGCGTATCGTACTCAGACGCGCGCCGGATATGAAAGCGATCAATGGCGACTTGCGGTGATGGATCTGCAATCGGGAACGATGACGACGCTGGCCGATTCGCTCGATCGATGGGTAGAAGCGTACACCTGGTCACCGGATTCAAAACGCATCTTCTTCACCATTGACGATCACGGAACGCAAAGCCTTATCATGATCCCCGCTGCCGGGGGACCGATGAGCACGATTGCGCACGGGGCGACGTCGGTGAGCGGCGTGCAATTTACGGCCGACAGTCACACCATGATCTACGCCGAGCAGAGCGGCTCGAAGCCTCTTGAACTGTACAAGGCCAGCTCCAAAGGGGGAACCGGCGTGGCGCTGACGCATCTCAATGACGCCGTACTGGACGATTCCCAGCTAGCGCCGCTCGAGAAGATCTCCGTCGATGTCGCTGAGGCCAAAGTGGAGAGTTTCGTGGTTAAGCCGCCGGACTTTAATGCCGGGGTGAAATACCCGGTGTTATTCGCGATTCATGGCGGTCCGGAGGGCGATTGGGGTGAGACGTGGAGTTATCGCTGGAACCCACAGGTGTTTGCAGCGGCGGGATTCATAGTTATCCTGCCAAATCCGCACGGTTCAATCGGTTACGGACAAAACTTCACGGATGCGGTGAATGGCGATTGGGGCGGTAAAGCGTACGACGACATCATGGCGACGGTGGATTACGTTGCCACCCTGCCCTACGTCGACAAGGATCGAATGGTAGCCGCGGGCGGGTCCTACGGCGGCTACATGATCGATTGGATTCTGGGCCATACCGACCGCTTCAAAGCGCTGGTGACGCACGCGGGCGTGTATGACTTGAGAAGTGAAGCCGGCACTACCGAAGAGTTATGGTTTCCGAAGTGGGAGTTTCAAGGTTTTCCGTGGGAGAACTCTGAAGTGTACGAAAAATGGTCGCCTAGTTCATTTGTCAAGAGTTTCAAAACTCCCACTCTGGTGACGCAAGGAGAGCTTGACTACCGCGTTCCGGTCGGACAAAGCGAGGAGCTTTTTACGGCTCTGCAGGAAATGAAAATCGCATCTAAACTGGTGCAGTTTCCCGATGAGGGGCATTGGATTCTAAAGCCGCAAAACAGTCAATTCTGGTACGCTACCGTGATCGACTGGCTGAACGAGTATACGAAGAGAGCGCCCGCGGATATAAAGCCGGCGGCCAATTAGTGG
>JAVKSW010000201.1:0-5325 GCA_039583505.1 Bryobacteraceae bacterium
GTCGCACTGAACGCGTTTGCAGGGCAGATTGCGAAGTGCCTTGTCCTGATACTTCGCGCAAGCCGCCCCGACCGCGATGAGCAGACTCGTGATTATGTTGCTCGAAACGGCCGACAAGCGGGCGACCGAAGGGATGCGACCGGGCGCTTGCCGCACCGCCCGCTAGCGAAGCCTGTTCGCGTTGGAATGACGATCCAAATCGCCCTACGGCGTCACGATGTAATCGTTGACGTCCGCCGCGTCAGGTTTGAGATTACTCTTCCGCCGCCACGTCAGAATCATCAGCATGCCTGCAACGCTGAACGCGATCGTGCTTGGCTCAGGCGTAGATACAGCCGCACCTGTAGTGAAAAATCCCTCAGTCCGAACTTCCGAGCTATCCAGCGTAAAAACGCTTTGCGCATCCGATCCATTGATGCGGTTCGAGAAATCAAGGTCGAATTGATATCCAGTGTTCGCCGCGAGAGTGTTTGCGGGAAGAACAACAGAAGTCGTACTGTTCGGCAGGAAAGCTTGCGAGAAGGCAACTGTGCCCGTAGTCGTGTTGACGATCGTGAAGAAGGTGTCAGTCTCGTTCACAGTTGCGTCAGGAGCCGTAAACGAATCGAAATTGATAGTCAGGCTGTTGGCTGGGTTGAGGCCTTGGAGGCTGGTATACGAAGCCGCGCTCAGAGCGGGAATCGTGGAATCAAAATGGTTCGCACTATAGTTCAGTGTTGCACTCGGAATCGCGGCGGCGGAAAACGTATAAGTCCCAAAGTTGAACGCAGCTTGAAGATCGCCCAGTGAAGCAAAGCTGCTCGAGTTTTTGTTAAAGTTCGTTCCCGTGATCGGTATCGTAAACGGAGAAGACGTACCGGGAAACGTGGCGGTCACAGTCGTGTCGGCTGTTGTAGACGAGAGGGTGCCCCCGAGCGAAAAGAAGTAAACAGATGGCGCGGTCGGCGCTGCGCTACTGGTTTGGGCAAATTCCTCATTCGTGAACTGATCCACGAGCGTGAAGGTGTCGGCTCGAACCGCGACTACAAACAGAGCACAGACCGGGATCGCAGCCATAAGGCGTGACAAATTCATAAATGCTCCAGTAAAAAGTGAGTTCCCAAATCATACGATCGAACTCGTAGACATGTCAAGCTGCGTCGTACTGCCGGATCATCGCATAGGTGCAACGAATAAACGGCTTGCGTTCCAGCGTCTCTGGCCAAAGAGGCGTGACGGCCCTCCCTGCTCCAAGAACCCCAACGACTATGACTCAACGTCCGTTTGGCCTAGTACTTTCCGCTGCCTGTTGCGTCCCGAATTTGAGTTTTGCGTGAAATCGAACCCCTGGGGGCTGCTCTATTCGGTGGAGGTTGGGCTTCTCATGATGCGTGTGGCCATCACACTTTTATTCGCTTCTTCGATAATGTTTGGCGGTCCTGTAACGTGGGACTTGTCGCATGTGACTTTCAATGACGGCGGGTCTGCGTCTGGATTTTTCGTCTTTAATGCCGATACCCACGCCCTCACTGCCTGGGACATATCTACTACGGCCGGAACAGCTCTGGGGTCGTTCGAGTATACGACCGCCGACAGCACCGGTTCCTCCAGCAACTCCCTCCTTACTCTTAGATCCAATCAGACCTTTCCAACTGGGTCGGGGCCAAGTGAGGCTCGCTTCCTGGATCTCGGCTTCGCCACTCCCCTCAGCGATGCTGGCCGAAGCGTCGATTTGATCGCGAATCAGCCTTTTGGGGGCACTTTAGGGGGAAGCGGGGAATGCCTGAACTGCGATCCATTTCGCACCGTCACCGGCGGGGCGGTGGTCTCTACTTCGACTCCGGAGCCCGGTCCTCTCGGCGTGCTGTTGGCGGGCGCGACGGCTCTCGCCTTTGTACTTCGTCGCAAAACACTGCCTTCCATGCGTCGCTAGCCCCACGCGGTGGGGATGCACCAAAAAAAACGGGCTGATCGAGCGGAACCCGATCAGCCTGTGTAGTTTGGGTTGGAGGAGAAGTATCGACGAAAACGTAACCCAATCGCCCAGACAAAAATCTCTTGCCGCCGGTCGCCTCCTAGGCAACCCATAAGGCGGCCAGACTATAATAACCTCGTATTAAATTTTCTTCAGTATGGGCCACCATCACCTCGGTGTCAAGATCCAAAATCCCCTAATGTGGATCACCCCGCGCAAACTGATCGCCTGACCGCGCGCCTTGCCCTTCGCGAGAAGAATCTAAGCCACTGAGGCACTAAGCCTTATGTGCGTGAGCCTCTGCTGCTGCCGGTCACAGCCCTCACCGTAGGTATTCTGGCGGCGCATTTTCTCTTCTTCACGCTCCGGGATCTGGTGGTTCCGGCCGCACTCTGCGCTCTGCTTGTTGCTGTGGCTTTCACCTTCGCTGCCGCCCGTCGCCTGCGCGTTGCAGTCGCCTGCAGCGCTCTATTTCTGGGCGGCATCGCCACGCAGGTCCTTCACCGGCCCGGCCGCACGCCTCGGTTAAATGCCGAAGATGGCGATCTCGTCCTGCTCACCGGCTGTGTCACGAACCCGCCGGTATTTTCGCCCAGTCGCGAGCAGTTCACCCTCAAGCTGGCGCCCAACGCGAACGCCCGCCTCTCTACCGCCTTGAAACCCGGCGAAAAACTGCATCTCGCCTACGGACAGCAGGTCGAAGCGGCCGTTAAAGTGCGGTCTCCGCGCAATTACCAGAACCCGGACGCCTTCGACTACGCCGGCTATCTGGCCGCGCAACATATATATTGGACCGGCTCTGCCTCTGGCCCGTCGGATCTGCGCGTCCTGCCGGGCCGGTGCGGCTGGCGACCGGCCGGTTGGCTCTACGCGGTTCGCACCTGGGCGCTGGACCGGCTGACCGCCCTCTACCCTGGCGATGGGCACACCTCCGCGCTCCTCCAAGCCACCTTGCTCGGCGAAACCAGCGGAGTCGAGCGCCGCTGGACCAACGATTTCCGCGCCACCGGTACCTATCACGCCCTCGTCATCTCCGGCCTGCACATCTCCATTGTGGCGGTCACATTGCTGTTCATCTTCCGCCTGTTTCGCTGTAGACGAGTGCCGGCTCTCTCCCTCTCCGCCGCGGTCTGCTGGCTCTACGCCTTGCTCGCGGGCTTCAACTCACCGGCCGTTCGGGCAGCCGGCGGGTTCACGCTCTTCGTCCTCGCGAGTTCATTCTTCCGGAAGACTCGCACTCTCAACCTGCTCGCCGTAGTCGGGTTCGTGTATCTCGCCTTCGATCCCGACCAACTGTTTGATCCCAGCTTCCAGCTCTCTTTTCTCTCCGTCGCCATCATCGCGGCATTTGCCATCCCCATGCTGGAGCGCTACACGCAACCGCTCCGGGCCTCCGTCAGGTACTTCGATCAGGTCAGCTACGATCCGCAGGTTGAGCACCGCGCCGCACAATGGCGCGTCGAACTGCGCCTGCTCGCGGAAACCGTTCGCGCCTGGACTACCTTACCGCTGCGGGCGGTCCACTATCTCACCGCCAAAGCAGCCCTGGTCGCCGCCTTCGTCGCCGAAGCCGTCATCGTCTCGGCCTGCATCCAGTTCGGCCTCGCTTTGCCCATGGTCAGCTACTTTCACCGCCTGTCCATCACCGGCTTATCGGCCAACGTCATCGTCGTGCCGCTTCTCATGGCCGTCGTCCCACTCGGGTTCGCGTCCATCCTCACCGGCTGGCATCCGCTCGCCCTGGCGACGAAGCTGCTGCTCGATTGGTCGGAAGCAATCGCCGCCTGGCACGTTCACTTCGAGCCTTCACTGCGCATAGCCGACCTACCGCTGTGGTTCGCAATCGTGTTCGCCCTCTCGCTCGCCTTGCTCGCCGTCGCAGTCCGCCGCGCGAAGCACCGATTCGTAACCGTCGCCGCGCTCGCCTGTTCGCTCTTTCTGTTCGCCGTCATCTGCTGGCAGCCGTGGACACCTGAAATCCGGCCGCACCTGCTCGAGCTCACCGCCATCGACGTCAGCCAGGGCGACAGTCTCCTGCTGGTATTCCCCGACGGAGAAACCATGCTGATCGATGCCGGCGGCTTCCCTGGCATGGGGCGCATGGCGCGCAAACCGCAAATGGACGTCGGCGAAGATGTCGTCTCGCCTTATTTATGGAGCCGCCGCATCCACCGCCTCGATTACGCCGTGCTCACGCATGGCCATTCCGATCACATGGGCGGCCTCGCGGCCATTCTCGACAACTTCCACCCGCGCGCTCTGTGGATCGGCGCTGAGCCGCCGACCGAGGAATGGAAAACGGTGGAGCAGCACGCGGCCGCCGATCACGTGCGAATCGTTCCGCTCAATCGCGCGGCACACCCCATCGCGATTGGCGGGGCGCGCCTGCGCGTGCTTGCGCCGTCGGTCGATTATGTCCCCGGAGATGCGCCGCACAACAATGATTCCCTGGTTCTCCAGGTAACGTACGGCCGCAAGATCTTTCTGCTCACCGGAGACGCGGAACGGCCCGTCGAAGACGACATGCTCTCGAGCGGCGAGCTTGGCCCCGTCACTCTGCTCAAAGTGGGCCACCATGGCAGCCGGACTTCTTCTTCGCAGGAGTTCCTCGACCAGGTGAATCCCCGCTTCGCTTTCATCTCCGACGGCTACAAAAATCAGTTCCACCACCCCAATCCGGACGTGTTGAAACGCCTCGCCGAACACCACTCGGCCATCTTCCGAACCGACCGCCAGGGGCTCATCACCTTTCGAACAGATGGCAAGAAAATCGAGATCGAGACGTTCCGGTAGGTTTCCCGCGCACGTCCTGATACCACGCAGGGAAGGCAACTCAGAAGTCCACCCAATCGCGGTAGCCTCTGTCACCCCACTCAATGAGGCGAGGCGCACCTTCGGACACCAGACGAGAACGCGTCCGGCCAATGATTCGTTTTGGGCAAGCTGCACGACAGCGTCCGAGATTTGATCAGTAGTGAGTAATCGCGCCGGCACGCCGCGTGCAACACGCTCCCTCGGCGCGAGAGATTCCCAGAAATGCCGCACCTCATCGGTTGCGATCCAGCCAGGCGCGAGACAATTGACACGAATACCGTCGGTTTCCGCCAACGACGCGAGCCTTGTCGTCATGCGGATCATGCCCGCCTTGGCAACGTCGTAGCCAGGAATGCCGCCCGGCGACTTCCGGCCATGCCAAAGCGCGGAAATGGAAGCGATATTCACGATTGCGCCACCGTCCGCGCGCCGCATCGCTTCGACGGCCCAGCGAGTGGCATACAGGGCGCCCAGCAGATCCGTCTCTACAGCATCCATCCAGCTATCGATCCCTGCACTGCCGTGCGGTGCTGAAGCGTTGTTCACCAGCACATGTA
>JAVKSW010000202.1:0-1636 GCA_039583505.1 Bryobacteraceae bacterium
GATCTGGACGATATCATCCGGGGAATCCGTAAAAACGCCATCCTCGCGGGCTTGATTACCAACGGCTACCTGTTGACGGCGGAGCGCGTACAACGCCTGAACGAAGCGGGATTGGATTATCTGCAGATCAGCATCGACAACGTGCAGCCGGATGACGTGTCGAAGAAAAGTCTCAAGGTGCTCGACAAGAAGCTGCAAATCCTGGCCGAGCACGCCCATTTCCACGTCAACATCAATTCGGTTCTGGGCGGCGGCATTCGCAACCCCGAAGACGCTCTGGTCGTGGGCAAGCGCGCCATGGAGCTTGGCCTCACCTCGACTGTCGGCATCATTCACGATGGCGATGGGCAGCTGCGGCCGCTCGCAACGCGGGAGCGCGAAGTGTTCCTCGAGATGAAGAAGTTCGAAAAGAAGCACTTTTCGCGCATCAACTATTTCCAGGAGAACATCGCCAATGGCAAGCCGAGCAACTGGCGCTGCCGGGCGGGCTCACGCTATCTGTACATCTGCGAAGACGGATTGGTGCATTACTGTTCCCAGCAGCGCGGGTTCCCTGCCAAGCCGTTGGAAGACTACACGGTCGAAGATATACGGCGCGAGTACATAACTCAAAAATCGTGTGCTCCCTTCTGCACCATTTCCTGCGTTCACCAGATTTCGTATTTCGATTTTTTCCGCGGCAAGCAAACACGCACCGTGGAACCGGTCCCGCAAGAGCAGTTGGTATCCATCAAAGTCGCGGGCGCCCGCCGCTAGTCCGGTATGCCGTTAATCCGACGTGCGGCTCGGGCTTGGCATGCGCCATAGTTTGGGCACGCAGCCGACCGGCATCGCCGCTGATGCGCGCGTCCAGGAGCATGACCCGGGTCCCGGGCATCCGGAGCAGCCGGCGCGCTATCGGGCCGTCATGGACCGGCTGGCGCACTCAGGTCTGCTCGAACAACTGCTTCCCCTAGATGTGCGCAGCGCCACCGACGACGAACTCGCGCTGGTACACACCAGGGATTACATCGCACTGGTCGAGCGCGAGACTGCGGCGAATCGCCCGCAATTGAGCACGGGAGATACCGATCTCGGCGGGAATTCTATAGAAGCAGCCCGGCTCGCGGCAGGCTGTGTTCTTTCCGCCGTGGATGCCGTGTTTACACCGGCCCTGCGGAATGCATTTTGCGTCGTTCGGCCGCCAGGGCACCACGCCAGCGCCGCCAGAGGCATGGGTTTTTGCTTTTTCAACAGTATTGCCGTAGGCGCCCGGTACGCGCAGAAGCGGTACGCTGCCGGGCGAATTCTGATCGCCGATTGGGATGTCCATCACGGCAACGGCACGCAAGATGTCTTCTATGAGGATGGGTCCGTGTTATTCTTCAGCACTCATCAGTCGCCGTGGTATCCCGGAACCGGTGACGCCTCGGAACAGGGCGAAGGGGAAGGGCGAGGCACCACCATCAACTGTCCATTCCCGGCGGGCTCCGGAAGAAATGAGGTTGTGGGTGCATTTCGCGATATTCTGCGGCCCGCTGCAGAAGCATTTCGGCCCGATCTCGTCCTGATCTCGGCCGGCTTCGACTCGCGCATCGGCGATCCGCTCGGCCATTTTTTATTGACCGATGATGATTTCCGAGAGCTCACCGGCATC
>JAVKSW010000202.1:1736-3257 GCA_039583505.1 Bryobacteraceae bacterium
TTCGAGGAGATAGCAGGGCCGCCACGCAACCTGCGATTCGAAGATATCTGCCCAACACGTCTGCGGACTTGCGTCCGCTTGCACGAAAAAGGCCGGCCAAAGCAACGAAATGCCCGCGCAATCTCAAGGGGTACGTCTAGCTTGCGAAAGCGGATCTTCAGAAGAAGAGTATCTATTCCGTACCGTGCACTGGAATAGCCGCGAATAACGGAGCGATTGCGTATCCGAAAAACGGCGGCCGGAACGGGGGCTAGCGGGGAGCCGGCCAGCGATATCATTGGCAATCTGGGGACGGCGCTTAGGCGCCCGGTGTCGTTTCAATGTCTATACGACACAAATGAGAAAACATATTACTTAAACGTGAAGCCGGTGCTCTCGGCATCCGGCGAATCATCGCCATCACCAACGAAGCAGACAAACACAGCACCAACAGCTCCAGCACCATCGGCCAGTCCTTGGTATCACAGCAAGAAGTAAACTCGCCACTTTCCGCCGGGTACCGGGTTTTGTGCTGAGCTACTCCAGAGACGCTGTTTCGACGGCTCAACGCTGGGTTGTCGTCAAGAGAAGTTCAGGTGTGACGACTCGCCCGACGCGTGATACCTTGCATGGACAGATTTGGTTTATCGGTTCAACCAACGCTTCAATTTCCAACGAAACTTGCAGGCCGTAGCCGTGGTTCAGCCATGTTGCTAAAGAGATGTTCCCGGTTTTCGTGAAATATACCAGTTGTCGGACAGGAAAGGCAAATTCTCTATGCTGTCCTGGTTCGATTTCGGCTGTAATGGGATGAATGAATCCACCCGAACTGTAGTAGGCCGCGTCAATAGGATCGAGAGGATATCGTTGCCCATCAGGGGCGATAGCGAAGAAGCGGAAAGAGTATGTGTTGCCGCTTCCCTGATTTCCTCCAATCAGCAGATTATAGCGGCTAGCCCCCACATTCTCAAGCAAGATCCGCAGATTAGTGCTCGTGGATTTCTGCTCTAGTGTGACCCCGAGACGCAGCCCGTGTACTGCATTACTCCAAGCGGCGGGGTCCTGAGCTGAACAATGCGACGGGGCAACTGTGATCGTAATCGCAAGCAGGAGGCCGCAACGTCGGAACGGCCTCAGTCCTGGGAGATGCAAAACTGCCGACATAACAAAAAAGATCTCACCCGAATCTCTAAGAATCGGGCGCACGTTAAAAGGTTCCGAATTTAACAATCCTATTTAGTCGACGGACTATCCCGGACGGATTCCAGGCTTCCGCCTGTTCAGCCCCGACTTTATGAATCCGCAGGTCGCAGCACCTCGCTGTAAACCGCTCCGTAACAACAAGGGAAAGAGGTAGCCACGCGAGTAGGCTGTCGAGCTTGTGCTACAACCTTCCAGGTTTAGCCCTGGCGAGTGAAGCGCACCTGCGCGCGTTGAGCGGCATCGCCTGAATTAATCCGCCTGAAACCCTGATAAGGTAATCTAAACGCTTCCCCCAAGTGCAAGTGGAAGAAATTCCTTCGAGGAGGATTGCGTGGTTAC
>JAVKSW010000202.1:3357-5321 GCA_039583505.1 Bryobacteraceae bacterium
TTGGTTGTGTCGTCGCTAATGCCGCATCCCGTTCTTGCGCAGGAAATTCTGGGCGCAATTACAGGAACCGTTAAGGATCCCAGTGGAGCGGCCGTTCCGGATACCACCGTCCAGGCCCGCAATGCCGGCACAAATCTCAAAGTGACCGCGCGAACCGATTCGAGCGGTTCTTATTCGCTTGCGAATCTCCCCGCCGGGAACTATGAGCTGACTTTCACCAGGCAGGGCTTTGAAACCGAAACGCATACGCAGGTTCTAGTCCAGGCCGCCCGTACCACCACCGTCGATGCCGACCTTCGGGTGGGCGCAACCAGCACCACGGTCCAAGTAACAGCCACGCCCTTAATGAACCAGGTCGACACGACGAACGGCTATGTCGTGGATCAACTGACGATTCAACAGACGCCTCTGGGAACCGGCAGCTTTACACAACTCGCCATTCTTGCCCCCGGCGTACATGCGGACTTCCTCGGCGGAGCGGGCAGCAATGCCGGCCTCGGTAACCAGGCAATTTTCGCCAATGGCCAGCGGGATACCAGCAACAGCTTCTCCCTGAACGGCATCAGCACGAACAACCTGTTCAATGGAAATTCGACCAGCCAGGTCGGTGAGAACCGTTTCGTCCTCAACACCGGCGAGAACTTCGGAGCAGGAGGCGAGATCCAGACCAGCACATCGGTTTACGGTGCCATCGGGCAGGCGCTCCCGACCCCGCCGCCGGAGGCCATCCAGGAAATCAGCGTGAATGCCGCCATGTACGATGCCACCCAGGGCGCCAACAGCGGCGCACACATCTCGGTCCTCACCAAATCCGGAACCAACGAAATTCACGGCCAGGTCTACGAGAAGTTTCAGAACAGCGACATGAACGCGGCTCCCTTCTTCTACAACGCGAGCCCGGCGATTACCACCAAGGTACCGTTCCTCAACCGCAATCAATTTGGCGCGACGGTGGGCGGACCGATCAAGAAGGACAAGCTGTTCTACTTTCTCTCCTATCAAGGGGTACGCATTGCCGACGCGGCCGACGCCACCAAGCAAGTGACCGTGCCGCTGGGCCTCACCAACGATCGCAGCACGCAGGGAATCCTGAATGCAGTGAACAACAGTTTCGGAACCAGCCTCACGGCCAGTCAGCTCAGCCCTGTGTCGGTGGGAATGCTGAATGCCAAGTTGCCGAACGGCCAGTATCTGATTCCCAGCGCTCAGATTACCGATCCGGGCCTGGCGACCTCGCTCGCCTATGACGCCATTACGCAGGGGCCGAATGCGACCTCGAGCGTGGATCAGGGCATCGCCAACATCGATTTCGTGGTCAACGAAAAGGACCGTTTAACCGGCAAATACTATGTGCAGGTCAACCCGACCACCAATCCGTTTGGGGCGGTCGGAGCCACGCTCGGATTTCCGCAACAGCTTGCGGCCGGCAGCCAGGTGGGGTCCATCCAGAACACCGTCGTCCTTACGCCTTCGCTCACTTGGGAGCAACACGCCGGCTTCACGCGTTTGCATGCTTACGCGACCACCGGACAGTCCTTCTCGCCGAGCGATTTCGGCATGAGCCTCTTGGGGTCGAATACCTTTCCCCAGACCGAGATCACGGTCACCGATCCCACCATTAACAATGGCCTCGAATTTGGTCCCAGCACCAGCTTCGGTAACGCCGGCATGTTTCAAAATCAATGGGAATACGCCACCAGCTTGAATTGGGTGAAGGGCAAGCACACGCTTGCATTTGGTTTGCAGTGGGACCACACCCAGCTCAACATCATCAATAACAACACGGCGACCGATGTACTCCAATTCAGCGACTTTCCCGCCTTCGTCCAAGGCCAGGTGCGGACCGGCACGGCGTTCGCCGGCTCCGCCAGCCGCTATTACAGGTCCGATACCGTCGGCGCCTATGTCAACGACAATTACAAGATCCGCAGCAATCTCACGCTCACCATGGGCCTGCGCTGGGA
>JAVKSW010000203.1:0-5315 GCA_039583505.1 Bryobacteraceae bacterium
TTGGCGGGCGCAATTGCGGCCGGACGGATCTTGCTTTGGCTGATAGAGGGAATGCGATCCATCGATCCATGGACGCTGTTAGTGACAATCTCCATGTTGATGGTTGCCGCGTTGTTTGCGAGTTTTCTCCCTGCGCGACGAGCGAGCCGGATCGATGCCATGCAGGCTCTGCGTCAAGAGTAGAACTATTCGCTATGTTGAAAAACTCTGGTTTACGCTTGGTATTGCGCGCTCGAGTGCATAGGTTTTTTAGGATGGACTTGCACAATTGCGCTTCAATCACGGTATTAATGGTGTGACCTAAAGGGTTCGCATGGCCGAAGACTTCGCGAGCAAAACTCTCATTCACAATGACCACAGGCTGCGAGCCTTTGCGGTCGGCCGCGGTAAATTCGCGGCCGTGCTGGAGAGAAATACTCATGGTTCGAAAGTAGTCCGAGCCGACATTGTTGCATTCGTACTGAACTGGAATCGACGCAGAGGAAATATCCGTTCGAAGACTCGTACCAATTACGCAGTTGTCGTTCAAAGGCACGCGGCGGGTGATCGCGGCGGACTGTACGCCGGGAAGAGCGCGCAATCGCTCCAGCGCCAAGTGCACCAGCGACATCTGTTTGATTTGGTCGGGATCGTTATATTTGTCGGGCACTAGCCGCATATAAGCCCAAAGCGTGTGTTGGACATCGAAGCCCGGGTTCATCGAAGTGGCTCGAAGCAGGTTGTGCACGAACAGAAACCCAGTCGCCAACAACATAATGGAAATAGCGAGCTGGCCGGCAACTAGAATGCTGCGCATATTCCAGGTGCGCGCAGTCTGATGCTCCTCCTGCTTCAACGCGAGGTTTACGTCCCTTCTCGCCGCCTTGAGCGCAGGCAACAGCCCGCATAGCAACGCACTTACAAGCACAGTTCCGAGTGAATACCAAAATAAGCGCCAGTCAGGCGATACGACCAGATGGATGGGAAGCGGCACTGGCAGCGCGAGATTGGCGATCGCCTTCGCGCAGCCAATGTCAATGGCCAGCCCCGCACCCAAGCCCAAAGCGGAGAGCAACAGGCTTTCGGCTAGGAGGTGACGGACGATTCGGCTGCGGCTTGCTCCCAGGGATAGGCGAATGGCGAGTTCCCGCGAACGACTTGCTGCCCGCGCGAGCAATAAGCTGGCGACATTCGTGCAAGCAATCAGGAGCACCAGACCGACAACCACCATCAGCATTGCAAAAAAAGCTGTTACCGCTCCGGGGATCTCCTGATTCAGGACGTCGAATCCCGTAACTCCCATCACGCGTACTTGGTTGGTTCGCTTCCAGCCCTCCATGGGATGAATGCGATCAAGTTGCCCAAACACACTAAGCAGGCGGGCGCGAGCGGTGGCAAGCGTCATGCCCTTGGGCATGCGTGCATAAAACTGGACCTGCTCGTCATTATGCGCGATCGGAACGTAAATGTCCGGCGAGAGGCTGAAACCAGCGATCGAACGGTGGTTCGCCGGAAGCACGCCGGCGATGGAATAGACGCGACCGTCCAAAATCAGTTTGCGACCAAGAATCGCCGGATCACCGCCAAACGTCCCACGCCAGACTCGTTCCGAGAGTACGGCGGTGGTTGTTTCGCCCATCGATATGCCGCGACCCAAAAGGAATGGGCAGCCCAAGGTCCTAAAAAAATCATCAGTAACTACTCCGGCATAAAACCGGCTGGTTTGATCACCTTCCCGCCAGTTCACTTCGCGCTCGACATTGATGCCTGCCATCCCATCAAACACATGTGCGTCTCGCAGAAACCTATAGTCGGCGACCGATGACCCGCTGTTTCCGCCTTCCCAGATGGATATCATTGACGCGCTATCGCGACAGGACGGTTGACTGAAGAGGAAACTGCTAACGATGCTGAACATGGTGGTGTTCGCGCCGATACCCAAGGCCAAGCAAGATATGGCGGTTAGAGCGAAACCAGGACTCCGGACGAAGCTGCGCCAAGCAAAGCGGAGATCCGAAATTATGTCTTCCAACCACTGTATTTGCCAAGTGCCGGAGGTATCTTCTGCTGCTTTCAACCGCGAGCCGAATTCTCGGCGCGCGCGTGCGATCGCTTCGACGCGAACTACGCCGCTCTCCTCGAGTTCATCCGCACGGCTGTTCAGATGAAATTGCATCTCGTCGGCGAGCTCGGAATGAAAGCGCGAGCGACGGGCCAACCAGCGTAAGCGAAGCCAGCGTTCCTTTAAAAATTGCATTCAACGCCCCCTTACGCGGTCTTCATCACGAGTTGGATAGCGGTTACCAGTTTGTTGAACTCACTCGCTTCGGAGACCAGCTGTTTCTGGCCCTCGTTTGTGAGCTGGTAGAAACGCGCCCTCCGGCTCGTGTCCGAGATCCCCCACTCCGCGCGCAGCCAGCCCTTGAGCAGCAAACGATTCAAAGCCGGATACAAAGAACCTTCTTCCACGTCAAGCACATCGGCGGAGCATTGCTTGATGCGGCGGGCGATAGCGTATCCATGCAGCGGACCAGCAGATAGAGTACGCAGGATCAGCAAGTACAGCGTGCCGGGCAGCAGTTGTGGTGCTTCGTTCACCTGATAACCTGTTCCAAACTATATATAGTCCGGACAGGTATCAAAGTCAAGCGCGCTCTCGAATCGAATATATTCGAAGCGCCAGCGCTCAAGGGAGGCTATTCGAACCGCAGCGCCGTCATCGGATCGATTTCCGTCGCATGGCGCGCCGGTATCCCGCACGCAATCGCCGAGACAACACTCAACAGTAAGGTGCCGGCAACGAGTATCACGGGATCGCCGGACCTTCCTCCCGCCCATTTCTGAATAACTCCGCTCAAGGCCAGCGCTAGCGTCAGCCCCGCAAGTACGCCTGCACTCACACTTGCCAGGTTCGCCGCAAACACGCTGCGCATGACGTCGCCACGCTGCGCGCCGAGCGCCATCCGAATCCCGAATTCATTGGTCCGCTGCGCCACCGCATAGGAGACCATCGAATACAGACCCACCGCGGCCAGCACCAGGGCAAGCGCCGCAAATATTCCAAAAATCCATGCCGTCAGGTGCTCCTGCTGCCATTCGGGCTCCTCTGAGATCCAGGCCTCCAGTGCTTGCGGATCGTAAGTCTGCTGTTCCGGATTGACCCTGGTAAGCTGTTTGCGTATAGTGTGCGCCAGCGTCATCGGCGCGACTGCGGACTTAACGAAAATCTGCGTGAACTGCGACATGCTCAGCGTGTAAGGGACATAAATAGCCGGCTTGGCAGGATTCTTTAGGCCGTCGTTCCGTACATCGTCGACAATGCCCACGATGGTCAACCATGAATCCGCGATTTGCGGCGCCGTCAAAACCCGCGGCGGACGATCGTCCAATTGCGTCAGCTTCAACATGTGCTCAAGCGCATCGCCGTGCGGATAATAGCGCTGGGCCAGCGTCCGGTTGATCACTGCGACGTGGGCTGCGTTGCGGTTCTCCGTCCCATCCCAAACTCGCCCTTGCAGTAGAGCTATATGCAAAGCCGCGAAATAGCCAGGACTCACGAAGTTGATGAGTCCAACGGGCTGCTCGCTCGTCGTTTTCCCCCTCAGTTCAAAGCGCGCATCCCATCCGCCGCTTGGTAGGGAGCCATTATGCGTGATGACCGCCAGCTTCACGCCGGGCACTTCGGAAACAGCTTTTCGCAGCTCTTCGAAATAGTTCGCCCGCGCCGCCCAGCTCGTATACGAGTTGTCGCGCAGCGGAATCGGTATTGACACAACGTTGTGCGGGTCGTAGCCCAGCGGCGCTCGAATCGTTTGCAGGAAACCGTCCATCGCCGCGCCTGCTCCCGCAAGCAGCAGCAGCGTCAGCGCAATCTGTCCCGCTACCAGCGCCTGATGCGTGCGCCGGCTGCGTACGCTGCCCGCCATTCGCCGCGAATTTGTTTGCAGCGCCTCGCCCAATTGTGTGCGTGAAAGCTGTATCGCCGGCCATAGTCCGAACAGAACACCGGTCAGCAGCGCCACGCCGACACTGAACAGGAGCACGGGCACATTCACGCGAACCACGACCTCCGGCGCAAATGCATAGCGCGGCAACAACGTCTTGATCCCGGCCAGAATTCCGAACGACAGGGCAACCCCAATCCCCGCGCCGGTCACCGCCAGGAGCAGTGATTCCGTCAACAACTGCACTATCAGTCGCCTGCGGTTCGCCCCGATGGCCGACCTCACCGCCAGCTCGTGCTGCCTCGCGGTCCCACGCGCCATGAGCAGGATCGAGACGTTTCCGCAGCCAATCCCCAGCAGCAGCACCACCGCCCCCAGCAGCAGGTACAAGGTTCCGCTGATGCTGCGTGTCACCCATTCATTCAGCCCTTCCACTCGCACCTTGAAGTGTTCGGGGTAATGCTTCGGCATCTGGTGGGCAAATTCATGCATCAGCGGTTCCAGCGCCGCATCCGCCGCCGCGTTTGTCACGCCCGGTTTGAGGAAGATATCAACGATGAACGTCCGCAGCGGGTCTTGGGTCAGACACAGCGGCACCCAAACGTCCGGGTTGTACCAAGTGAAGCGCGGCGCAGCTACGCCGACGATGAGATAAGGCTGCTGGTCCAGCCTAATCTTTTTCCCGACGACGTCCGCATTGCCGAGATAGTGCTCTTGCCAGAATTTATACGAAAGCACTGTCACGGGTTGCGGCTCCTGCCCATCCGGCGCATCGGAAGGAAGCAGTCCCCGCCCGAGTAACGGCGGCAACCCCAGATCGTGAAAGCCATTCGCGATGAATTTCACAACGTTGACGTTCTCCGGGTAATCACGGCCGGTTAATGTCATGGCATGGTAATCCATTGCCAGCACACTTGCGACAACCGGCGACTTGCGCAGCTGCTGTACCTGGTAGCCGTTCAGGGTGATCCAATCACCGCGTCCAGCTTTGGTCTCCATCGCCAGGCGCATGATCTGGTCCGCATGCGGATACGGGTAGGGATTGATCAATGCGGCATAGATAATGCTGAATACGGCCGTCGTCGCGCCGATTCCCAGCGCCAGCGAAATCACCGCGGTCAGTGCGAACCCCGGACTGTTGATCATCTGCCGAACGGCGTAGCGCAGGTCAGCGGTCAGGCTCTGCATCGATGCCTACTTAGGTTAGCTTTTCTTGTCTCTTGTCAGCAATCCTGTAGTTGAGCTTAGGAAATACGGTTATCGGAATGTGGAGAAGTCAGGAGCTTCCCTCAATACACGCTGTCGCAAAAACGATGCTGTCGAAAAACTCTGCGGTGGCGAAGTGACCGGGTCGCTCAGTTGTTCGCGAGTGATCGTGCGGTCAGGGCTGCC
>JAVKSW010000204.1:0-2004 GCA_039583505.1 Bryobacteraceae bacterium
GTGGAGGGGGGACGCACTGTTTTGGTCAGCAAGCGTGTGGCGTACTGTCAGCGGGAACCTTAGATAAGCTCTCGACATATGTTGCGCACAACTATCGGCTCCCGTTCAGGCTAACCGCAGAGCCAGCGAATATCTCATTCGTTGGGGGCACCTGTTACCGCCGTATCCGGTTTAGCTCCGTTGACGGACAGGTCCCCAATTTTGGAATGACCCTTTTCCTCTCGCCAGACACGCGTTTTCTATCGAAAGAGCTTTTCGACTCCACTCGCGATCCTGTTGCGGAGCAGCAGCAGAGAGATAAAAGTCTGCTGAACAGGCTCGTTCGAACGGCAGCGCCGGCACTAGGCCCTCTTAACGCCCCTGTTATTATCACGGTGTTTTCCGACTTTCAATGCCCCTACTGCAGGCAGGAATCAAAAGTTTTGCGCGATGAGGTCGCCCCGTTTGAGCCGAATGTGCGGATATTGTTCCGCAATCTGCCACTCCCTATTCACGACTGGAGCCGTGCCGCCGCGGAACTGGCGGCCTGCGCCGCAAACCAGAGCGACGAGGCATTCTGGGCGGTTCACGATTTCCTTTTCAAACATCAGACGGACCTCCACCTGGGCGAAATACTGGCGGACACGGAGGCGTTTGCGGATTCAATTAGGAACCTCGACGCCCCAAAATTTCGGCGCTGTGTTCAGTCGCACGAAGCGTCAAAGTCCGTGGATCTAGACCTTGCTATTGCTCGGGACATTGAAGTTACCTCGACGCCGACCCTCTTCGTCAACAGCATGCGAATAAACGGTCTTGTTTCCGCCGAACAGCTTCGGACATTGATACGCGAACTCGCCAACCGGCCGCCCACCGCTGCCAACCCATGAGAGCACGTCGGAAATTAGAGAGTGTGGCCGATAAATTTTCCTAGTACCACAGGCTGAAAACCGAGGCTGGGCATGTCTGGCTCTGGTGCGCCGAGAACCTGAGTAACAAGGGCACACAGTGGTCATGTTCAGGCTTGTAGAAACTGCGACAGCGACGCGGATGGCTGCCACAGTCCTCCAGATGGCATCTCCCGCCCACCATCATGGCCGCACCGAACCCTGAAACATCTCGCGAAGGTAACCACGTCACCTTCGATTTCACGTCTACTGCGGCGCATGGGGCTGCCGCCGCGGCAGGTCAGTACAAGGTCCCGAGTTCGCTCAAACGCAACTAACATAACAGGGCTGTCACCTACTCGACTTCAAACGTGACGCCCTGGGCCAGCGGCAGCTCCGTTCCGTAATTGATTGTGTTCGTCGCACGCCGCATATAAAGCTTCCATACATCCGAGCCCGACTCGCGTCCGCCTCCGGTCTCTTTTTCTCCGCCGAACGCCCCGCCGATCTCAGCCCCCGAAGGCCCGATGTTCACGTTCGCAATCCCGCAGTCGGAACCTTCCACCGACAGAAATCGCTCCGCTTCCCGCAAATCGCTGGTGAAGACCGAAGAAGCCAGACCCTGCGGCACGCCATTGTGAATCTCCACCGCTTCTTCGAACTCGCGGTATTTCAGCACGTAAAGTATCGGTGCGAAGGTCTCTCGCGTCATCGTTTCCGTCTGCTCGCACACTTGCGCGAGAGCCGGCCTGACATAGAACGCCTCTGACCCGAATTCGGTGCACACGCGTTCGCCCCCCGTGATCTGTGCGCCCGCGGCTTTCACCTCCGACAAGCTCTTCTGCATGGCCTCGAATGCGGCCGCGTCAATCAGCGGCCCCACCAGCGTGCCGGAATCGCGAGGATCGCCGACGGAAACAGAGCGGTAGACCCCTTTCAGCCGTTGCAACAGGTGATCGTAAACGCTCTCATGAACCAGCAAGCGCCGTAAGGTGGTGCAGCGTTGCCCCGCAGTGCCCATAGCCGCGAACGACACCCCGCGAAGCGTCAGATTCAGATCGGCTGAAGGGCAAACAATCGCCGCATTGTTTCCACCCAGCTCGAGAATCGAGCGTGCAAAGCGCTTCGCCAGGCGCGGGCC
>JAVKSW010000204.1:2104-5312 GCA_039583505.1 Bryobacteraceae bacterium
GAAGGGCAAACAATCGCCGCATTGTTTCCACCCAGCTCGAGAATCGAGCGTGCAAAGCGCTTCGCCAGGCGCGGGCCCACCTGCCTGCCCATCGCCGTAGAACCTGTTGCCGACACCAGCGGAACCAGCGCATGGTCCACCAGCGCCTCTCCCACGTCGCGCGTGCCCAGGAGAACGGAGGAAAGCCCCGCCGGCAAGTCCCCGAACTGCCGCGTCGCACGATCGAATAACGACTGCGTTGCCAGCGCGCACAGCAGCGTCTTCTCCGATGGCTTCCACACCACCGAATTCCCGCAGACCAGCGCCAACGCCGCATTCCAGGACCACACCGCAACCGGAAAATTAAATGCCGAGATGATGCCGGTCACCCCCAGCGGATGCCACGTCTCCATCATGCGGTGATTCGGGCGCTCCGTCGCGATGGTCAGCCCGCACAACTGCCGCGACAGTCCCGCCGCGAACGCGCAGATGTCGATCATCTCCTGCACTTCGCCCAATCCTTCGGAGAGGATTTTGCCGGCCTCCATCGTTACCAGCCGTCCCAGCGCCTGCTTGTCAGCGCGCAGTTCTTCGCCCAGCAGACGAACTAATTCGCCGCGCCGCGGAGCGGGCACGGTGCGCCACGCCAGAAAAGCGTCATGGGCCGCTCGGATGGATTCATCCGCTTCCGCCATGCTGGTCGCCCGCACACGGCCTATCACTTCACCGCTGATCGGAGTTCGTGCCTCTAGAGTGCCGCCTCGCAATGCCTCCGGGCGCACACCCATCTGCGCGAGCAAATCGGCTGCTTCCTCGGCGACTCCCGACGTACACTTCACAATAAGAAGTATGCCAGCCACCGTTTGGAAGGGTTATCTCAGTTTCGGTTTGGTTTCGTTCCCCATCCGGCTCTTTGCCGCTGCCAGATCCGAGCCCGTTCACTTTCACCTGCTGCACAAAAAAGATCTCTCCCGTGTGAAAGAGGTCATGTATTGTGCCGCCGAGGACAAGCCGCTCGATCGCTCCGAAATCGTCAAAGGCTACGAAGACGAAAAAAACCATTACGTCGTGGTGGAACCCGAGGAACTGGAGAAAATGGCGCCTCCGACCGCCACCGTTATGGAAATTCTTCAGTTTGTCCGGATGGAGGAAATCGACCCCATCTTCCTTGAAAAATCCTATTATGTTGCTCCGGAAGAATCGGTCAGCCGGCCCTATTCGCTGTTGCTCGACGCCATGAAAGACACCAGGTACGATGCCGTCGCCAAGGTTTCGATGCATGGCCGGGAGCATATTGTGATCCTCCGGCCGGCCGAGCGCGGCATTGTTCTGCATACCATGTACTTCGTCGACGAGCTCCATAAAGGCAATGAAGTACCGGTACCCAAGCCCGCCAAGTTCGACAAAAAGGAAATCGAATTAGCCAAAAAACTCATCGAAACTCTTGCCGGGCCGTTCAAACCGGAGCAATTTCATGACGAGTACAAACGCAACGTCGAGCAATTGATCGAAAAGAAGCGAAAAGGACGAAAAATAGTTCCCATCCGGCAACCCAAGACCGCGCCGGTAGCCGATTTGTTGCACGCTTTGCAGCAAAGCCTCGCGCATACCAGCGGCGGCAAATCCGCCGGGCCGCGGAGAACGCCCGCCCGGAAAGCCGCCCGCAGCCGCGGAGCCGCGTAGCTCAGACTCCTATCGCGTAAGAGCTAGCTGCCTCGGCAACCGGCTCGATGCTCGTTGGCCACCTCGAAGCCGTTCATTCGTACTGATCTACGCCTTACCGGACTACGGAATAGGGCACTGGAACGCCGTTTCGGAACAGAGTATTCTGCTGTTACAAATGCTTTTCAAAAGGGCGGGACACGCAAGACAAGCAGCCGCGGAAGAAGAGCGTCCGGAGACTCTCGAACGCTTCCTGCTCCTGACCTTTGTGGTGGTAGCCGCGATCAGCATCGTGTGGCATTTGGGGACGGGTCTTCAATGGCTTTGGACAAGCTGTGCATCGCAACTGCACTCGGCAGTGGTGCAGGCTGCAATTTCATAGCGCAACAACCGCAGGCCGGGCTGTAGTATGCCGCCGTCAAAGGCATACTGCAAGCGCCGCAACGAGCTTGCGGACAACCTGGTCGAACTCGCGATCAAATTCTCCATCGCCGCAACGGAGATGGCAGACGTAGCCGGCAAGAGTAAGGACCCCATCTTTGTCAAAGCCAAGCTCGCCGCCGAACGCCTCCGCGACGAGTGCGAAAGCATCCAATCCGAGCTCTCCCGTCACCGCCTGCAGCACGGTTGCTGACCCGCGGGCCGGCGCCTCTTGCAGCTTGCCAAAGCTGAAGCTATTGCGTACCCTGAAGGCGCAGGAAACGCGTCTCTGCATGCGAAATTTGAGGCCGTAGCGCCGATTGTAAAATGCGTGCCTTCCGTCTGGTTGCTATGCCGCGTTCGGCATAGTAGCCACAATGTCGAACGCCGGACTCTGCCGTGTCGAGCGTTCCGAGAGCTCTTATGGCTGTGTTTCACCTTGTTTTGGTTCGGCATGATCTGTCTGACTTCTTTCAGCCCACAGGCACCGCTCCAAGAAGGTGGGCGCGTGATAAATCGCTCCCCCACAAGGTGTTCAGACGAAGTACGTGATGGTACGCCGCTCCACAGCGGATAAGGAAAATTCGTCTTCGCTGCCAGAACGGTTTTCGACCGTCTTGGATAGCCAGTTTCCTTGGGAGTCGTACTCGTACCGAAAACGGGCTTCTGAGCGGTTCACGTTTTTCCGGCTCGGGCTATCAGCGATTCGGCCTTCCTCGTCGACGCCATACTCGCGTTCTTCGTGCTCGTACACCTCGACGAGCGGGTTGCCATGTTCGTTGAGGGTTACCGTTTTCCTGTCAAAACCGAGCGGCCCTATATTCGAACGGGTCTCGACCCTGCGGCCTTGCTCATCGTAAACGTGTGTGCGACGGATAGGTTCCCCGTCGGCGCCGAAAAACCCTCGTACTGTCTGCAACTGAGCGGGGTTCAGCGCCGCTAGCATTTCGGGGGGCAATACTTCCTCGGAGTTTGTCTGTGCCTCTTCCACCAACCGTCCAGCGTCGTCGTATCGGAACTCAACCCGGCTCAGCTCGCGGCCTGCCAGGTCACGAAACGACAACTGCGTCGGCTGGTCACGCTGGTTGTAGGTTGTGGTCAAATTTGCGGCGCCCGGTGCCGAATAGGCGCTGTCGGTCCCTTCAAC
>JAVKSW010000205.1:0-5302 GCA_039583505.1 Bryobacteraceae bacterium
TCTCGTTCATGGTTGCGGCTTCATAGCCGACATCGGCAATCACAGAGGCGGCCGCGTCGAGCAAGGCAGCCACGCGGCGCTCACCGCGCTGCTGGCTGGGCAAGCGCCGGGGTACAGCGGCCGAATGTGAGTGCATCCTCACATTTTACACTGGCGTTTGGAACAGGCGCGGAGGGTTGAATTTTTCGAGAGGATGAAAGGCAGCCGCGAGAGATTACTTCCGGGTATTACTCATCACTGACCCGTTCCATCCAGTCGACGACCTTGCCGTCGAGCTTTCTAAAACGGCGACGTGCGTCCTCGCGATAGCTCCTCTAAGCGCGATCGATCCCTGGGATGTGAAGTACACGGCCGCCGCTTCCGAGGCGACGGCGACGCAGCAGCTGCTGACTTGAGGAGTAACGGACAACGCTCAGCCCAGCGTTTATGCGCCGATCCGGTGCACCTTCAGGAGGCCGCGCGGCCGCGGCGCACGAAATGGACGATGAGCGAGATCACCGCGATCACAATGAGGATGTGAACCAGTCCTCCGGCGACATGGAAAGCAAGGAAGGCAATCAGCCATATCACGAGAAAAACAAAGAACAACCCAAGGAAAAAGAAATCTGCTAACAGGCGCAATTCGGTATCTCCTCCTGTGAGTAGACTCCCTTGGGGGCATTTAGCTACTCCGGGGAAGTATCAGTGGTTCCAGAACTGGTTGGCGGAAGCCGAAGTTGAGGAGGGCCCTACGTCGCCACCCAGCCGTGCTCGACCGCGTAGCGGACTAACTCGGCCGAACTGCGCAGATTCAGTTCGTCCATCAAATGTTTTTTATGAAATTCGACGGTTTTCACCGAAATGGCGAGCAGGGCGGCGATTTCTTTGGCGGATTTGCCTTCGGCTACCAGTTGCAGAACTTCGCGCTGCCTGGCAGTGAGCGCAGTGAAAAGCTTCGATGGATTCTGGTTGGGGGGCGCCGGACGTGCGAGGAAACGATCGGAAATGAGCGGTGACACAAAGAACCGCCCCTGCTGTACATCCTGGATGGCGGTGAGGAGTTCGGAAGCAGCCGCCTGTTTCAGAACATAGGCTGAAGCGCCCGCCTCGAAGGCTTCGCGAACGTAATCGCGATTAAGCTGCATGGTGACGAAGATAAGTTTGGTGCGCTCGCTGTTGCGCTTGATTTGACGGGCGGCCTCGATACCGTTCAGAAGCGGCATAGTAATGTCGAGCAGGATGATGTCGGGGTCCAGTTCGGCCACGAGCGAGACAAGCTGCCGTCCATCGGTGGCGGTTCCGACGATTTCGCACTCGCTCTCGATGGTGCTCTTCAGGCATTCAAGGAAGAGACGGTGATCGTCGGCGATGACGGCACGCGGTTTATTCATGGCAGTGATTTTGGCTTAAGGTAAGGGACTTCCCTAGTTCTCTGAGCGCGAAATCCTTAATAAGCTTTAAGAATAGCGTGAAAAATGAAGATAATCGGGCCGCCTGTCAACACGGACCTTGCAAATGCCGAGTTCAGACAGGAGAGCGCTATTGCAGTGAGCTGTGCGAGCAAGCGGCGTCACATGGCATCGAACGAGATTTCTGCGAGTGCGGGCACGCCGAGTGCGAAAAAGACCGGCGAAGATGAGGAGGCAGCATGAGTGTCCCTACACGGCCGAAGCGCAGATCTGTGCGCCCGACGGCGCTGATTGTAAATCCGCAATCGAGTGAACGGCAAGCGCTGGAACGATATTTTGCACAGGCGGATTACCGCGTGCTCTTGACCAGCAGCAGCGACGAGGCGCTGGAGCTTTGCAGGAAACACGCAGGCGCGATTCACGTGCTCGTGACCGACCCGGATTCGGGAGACTGGAGCTTGGCCGAGAGCGCCGCCAGCATCCGGCCTGGCTTAGTCGTGTTATTTCTTTCCCCGGCACGGCTCCGCGACAGCGGAAGTGGGCTGATGGGCCAGGAAGCACTCTCATCGGCCGGGCGAAGCGCGGTCACCGCGAGCACACTGCTTCAAGTGACTCAGGCGCTGACTCACAAAGCACAACTGCAGAACCGCAGTAATTGACCTAATCGACAGGCCGATACGCATCGAGCGGGCGTTGAGCCGGCGCCGGCGAGGGAATCTCCATTGCGGCACGCTAAGATCTGGACGTGCCTCGAAGAATAAGTCCGGAAGAACTGCGAAGCCACCGGTGGTTTGGGCCGATGGACATGGCGGGTTTCAGCCACCGCTCGCGGATGAAGCAGATTGGATACCGGCAAGAAGATTTCGCGCGGAAGCCGGTTATCGGCATCGTCAATACGTGGAGCGAGATCAATCCTTGCAACTACCATCTGCGGGAACGGGCAGAGGCGGTAAAACGCGGCGTGTGGGAGGCCGGCGGGTTTCCCGTCGAGATCCCGGCGTTTTCGATCACGGAGACGTACGTGAAGCCAAGCCCTATGCTGTACCGGAACCTGCTGGCGATGGACACCGAAGAGGCGCTGCGGAGTTTGCCGCTGGATGGAACGGTTTTGTTGGGCGGGTGCGACAAGACGACGCCTGGGCTGCTGATGGGGGCGATCAGCATGGATATCCCTGCCATTTATCTACCCGGCGGCCCTATGCTGCGAGGGAACTGGCGAGGACAGCCGCTCGGCAGCGGAACGGATGTACGGAAGTTTTGGGCCGAGCGTTGCGCGGGAACGATTACCGAGGAAGAGTGGAATTCGATGGAGGACGGAATTGCGCGCTCGCCGGGACATTGCATGACGATGGGAACCGCGTCGACAATGACAGCGTTGTCCGAGGCGCTGGGGATGACGCTACCGGGGGCATCGTCGATTCCGGCGGCCGACTCGAACCACCCGCGGATGGCCGTAAGCAGCGGGAACCGCATCGTCGAGATGGTGTGGGAGGATTTGAAGCCATCGCAAATATTGAATACGCAGGCCTTTGAGAATGCGATCACGGTGGACATGGCAATCGGCGGATCGACCAACGCGATTATTCATCTGGTGGCGTTAGCGGGGCGCTGCGGGATCAAGCTGGAGCTTTCTCGATTCGAAGAAATCTCAGAGCGTGTGCCGGTGCTGGCGAATATCCGTCCCTCCGGCGCGTTTTTGATGGAGGACTTTTATTACGCGGGCGGGTTACGAGCGCTGATGGCGGAAATACGCGATGTTCTTCACCTGGATTGCCTGACGGTGAACGGCCACAATCTGGGCGACAACTTGAACGGCGCGCATTCGATCAATGCGGACGTGATCCGGCCGCGTGAACGTCCGATCTCGGCGACCGGCGGCACGGCCATTCTATACGGCAGCCTGGCGCCGGATGGAGCCGTGATCAAGACCTCAGCGGCAGAGCCGCGCTTATTGCAGCATACCGGGCCCGCGGTGGTGTTCAAGAACTACGACGATTTAGCGGCGCGCATCGATTCGGACAGCCTGGAGGTGACGGAGAATTCGGTCCTGGTGCTGCAGAATGCCGGACCGCTGGGCGGCCCGGGGATGCCGGAATGGGGCATGCTGCCGATTCCCAAGAAACTGCTGCAACGCGGCGTGCGCGACATGGTGCGCATCTCTGACGCGCGGATGAGCGGCACCGCATATGGCACCTGTGTTTTGCATGTTTCACCGGAGAGCTATGCGGGTGGTCCGCTTGCGTTCGTGCGCGATGGCGATCTTATCTCGCTCGACTTAGGAAAACATCGGCTCGATTTGCTGATCTCCGATGCCGAGATGGCAAGCCGGCGGGCGCAGTGGGTGAAGCCGGCGGCGCGATACCAGCGTGGGTACGGCGCGCTGTACCTGGAACGCGTGACGCAGGCGCACCAGGGTTGCGATTTCGATTTTCTGCATGGCAACGCGGCGACACCGGAACCGGAAATTCACTAGCGGCGGATGCGAACGCTACTTTTTATAGGAGCGCATCCCGACGATGAGACGTTTTTCGCTGCAGGAACGATTGCGAAGTACGTAAGCGAAGGGACGCGTGTGAGCGTCGTCTGTGCAACGCGCGGAGAGCGTGGAGCGACGGCGGATCTTTGCTCGATTGAAGAGCTGCCCGGGGTCCGGGAAGCGGAGATGCGGGACGCGATGCAGGTGCTGGGAGTTGCAGAAATTTATTTTTTGCCGTATGAGGATCAGAAACTCGCAGACGCGCCGCTGCCAGAGATCCGGGAGCATCTAGTGGCGGCCATTCGAAAAGAGCGCCCGCAGATCCTGATTACGTTCGACCCCAACGGAGCAAATCAGCACGCCGATCACATGGCGATCAGCCGCTTTACTTCCGATGCGGTTGCCGCCGCGGCGGACGGCCGCTGGTATCCAGACGCTGGGGATCCGCATCGCGTTGACCGGTTATTGTGGCAGCCGCCGACCGTGATCTTCAGATACCCCGAAAATGCGGATCTGCCGTATGAGCCCGGGATCGATTTTCTTATCAATACGGGACCGTGGTCTGGACAGAAGACGGCGGCGATTCGCGCGCATCGGACACAACGGCTGGGCAGATTGTTCTTCGACGATCTGCAGGGCCGGCGCACGTTCGCGAAGGAAGCATTCCGGCTGGCTTGGGGGCCGCGGCCGAAGAAGGTGCCGGCGGACGATTTGTTTGCGGAGTGAGCTAGCGTTAACCGCTTGCTGACGCGCGGAGGTTATTCAGAAGGCGCCTTTTTATGCGCCAGGCGGTTGCACGCATCACCGGCACCCAGGATCTTCAAGGCGTCGCCGCCGGATTCGATGAAATCGATCTTGCCACTTTTATCGATGACGAACGTGACACGATTTGCGATCCCGTACTTAGGGAGCAAGACTCCGTACTCCTGAGACACCTTGCGATCCACAAAATCGCTCAGCAGCGGGAAGGGCAGGCCGAGACTTTCGGAGAACGCTTTCTGGGAAGGCCCGTTATCCGTGCTGATTGCGAATACCTTCGCGCCTGACTCCTGAAACTTTTGCATTCCAGCCTGGAATGCTTTCATTTCGGCGGTTCAACCACCGGTGAAGGCGGCCGGGAAGAAGGCAAGCACGACGGTACTCTTGCCGATGTAGTCGGCCAAATGCACTTTGCCGCCTTCGGTGGAGGGCAGAGTGAAGTCGGGCGCAGTGTCGCCGACCTTCAGCGTGGTCGAAGGCGGTCCTGCCGGGGCTTGCCCGAGGAGTGCGGCGGAAACAGAAGCGGTCAATATGGCGAGATTGAGGATTCGCATGGAAGTCCGGATATGTTTCGACACTATCACGATTCGTGAACAGGCGTGGGATAGACGGGGTTGAAGTGGATGCCATGCGAGTGCCGATTCCAGGAGTGCAACAGAATAAGCGCGATGACGATCAG
>JAVKSW010000206.1:0-5287 GCA_039583505.1 Bryobacteraceae bacterium
TTACCGTTTCTTGCGCCAAAACGTACTACTCCGCTGCGCAGCGGAATCGTTTCCCTCGCTTCCTCGGAATCGAGCGCCTTCAGCAGCGGCATCTCGAACGCGGCAACGCCGGATCCCGCGTCTGGCGGAAGCGAGAAGTACCCTGACCGCGACTGAATCATCGCGTGCGGCCGATCGACCTTCACCGATATGGACCGGAAATGCCCATCGTAGTTCTGGCTCGGCGGAACGTACGTAGCTTCGTAAAACGCATTGATATCTTCCGCGATGCGGCGAATCGGTTTGCTCAGGTCGTTCGTGTTCCCGATGAAGATTCCGCCGGTAGCCGCCGCCAATTCCTTCATCGCCGACTGCTGGTTGGAGTTCAACGTCATGTCCAAATTCCGCACAGGTCGGAAACTGGAGTCGAGAATTGCCGAGGCCGTGCCATCCGCGTTTCCGGCGGAGTCCGTCATTCCGTCCTGCGGCGCGCCCATCTGCTTGGTCGACATCATCATCTGCGAGGCATCGCTGATGACGTCCTGATTCAGGCCGCTCGTATCGATGGTGTAGATGCTGACGCCGGCGCGATTCGCACTGCTGATGATCGATCTGAATTTCTCCGCCGTGTTGGACGTCATCTGCAGGCCATCGGAAAAATAAAGGATGGTCTTGCGTCCGGGAATTTTGTCCTGCTCTCTGGCAAGCGCCAGAAGACCCGATATGGATGGCCCGGCGCTCTGCTCCTGGTCGATGTGCCGGGAGGTGTCCAGGATGCGCAGTTGCAGTGCGACAAGTCTCTGCTGAGCCATAGCCATGGCGGCGGCTGCCGCGCTGCCCGCCGGGCCTCCTCCACCACCGCCCAAACCCACTGCTGAAAGGTCGCCGTTCATGACTTGACTTTCCGCCTCAGGGCCGCTGGAAAGCGAGTGTATGAACTGCTTTGACATTTCGTCGGGCACCGCCAGCTGGCGGCGCAGTGTGGTCGCCACGCCAATGGCGGCCTTCAGGCCGGCTTGATCTGTCGTGAACTGCTGCAGCAGGCGAATGTCGGGCCGTATCTGCCAAACCGAGAAATACACGTCCTGAGAACTGGCGGTCTTAATCACCTCCAGCGCAGCGTCGTGCGCGAGTTTGGCTGAAAAATTCCCTTGGCGATCGAACAGCAGCGACACCAGCCGGAATTCTCGGAGCGGATCGGTGACCCCATGGCCCGTCTTCGACGCTTGCTCCGCCCCGGCGGATTGGCCCGCCTGCACAAGACGCAGCGTGCGGATAGACGCGGGCGTGCCGTCATCGACAATATGTACCTCTTCCGGATGCAAGTCCCGGATCGGTCGTCCGTGATTGTCGCGAACGATCAGGTCGAAGGAAACTTCCTCCACATTGGATTTGATGACAGTTGACTTGATGAGCTTGCTGGACTCGGCTTTGATCGCAGCCGGAGGTGCTTGCCCAACGGCGCATACACATGGCACGAGGCAGGCGCCGGCCCTCACGAGAAAGCACGGGTTCAAACGGACGCTCACCGCTGGACTCCTTGTGCGGCTATTCTACACCGCGGGAGTAATCCAAAAGTACTGTAACCAAATCGGTTCAGTTCGTGCCCTTTGTTCTAGACTTGGGTTTCCCTTCGCCTATGCAAACCACGGATCGGTTTTATCGTATGCGGCTGGCATGCGCCATCGCTGCCTTCCTGATCGGGCCGCTTGCTGCCCAAACGACGCCAGAAATTACCACGCCCAAGCAGCAGTTCGGCTTCAATCTGGGCGACGATTACCAGCTCACCAACTACACACAGCTGAGCGACTACTGGCACAAATTGGCCTCCGAATCTGACCGCATGAAACTGGTCGACATGGGCAAAACGGCGGAGGGTCGAACCCAATACATGGCCATCGTCACCTCGCCTGAAAATCTAAAGATGCTCGATCACTATAAGGAGATCTCACGCAAGCTGGCCCTCGCGGAAGGTCTTTCCGATGACGAAGCTCACGATCTTGCGCGCGAAGGCAAGGCGGTGGTGTGGATCGACGGCGGGCTTCACGCGAGCGAAGTGGAGTGCGCGCAAGCGCTCAGCGAGATGCTCTATCAAATGGTCAGCCGAACCGACGCGGAGACCATGCGCTTCCTCAACGATGTAATTATCCTTTTTGTTCAGGACAACCCTGATGGCCAGGAACTGGTGGCGAACTGGTACATGCGCAATCCCGATCCGAAGAAGCGTTCTACGGAGGCGATTCCACGGCTCTGGCACAAATACATCGGCCATGACAACAATCGCGACTTCTTCATGTCCAACATGCCCGAGTCCACGAATATCAACCGCGTTCTGTATCTGGAGTGGTTTCCGCAGATCATGTACAACCACCACCAGACCGGCCCTCCGGGCGCCGTTATCTTCATGCCGCCCTTTCGCGATCCATTCAACTACCATTTCGATCCGCTCATCATGATGGAGCTCGATCAGGTTGGCGCCGCGATGCACAGCCGTATGGAAGCCGAGAACAAGCCCGGCGCGGGCATGCGCAGTGCGGCGACTTACTCGACCTGGTACAACGGGGGCCTTCGCACGACCACGTATTTTCACAACATCATCGGCCTGCTCACGGAAATCATCGGTAACCCCACTCCCATCGATATTCCGCTTGTGCCCGCCACGCAGTTGCCCAGAGGCGATCTTCCGTTCCCCATTGCGCCGCAAAAATGGCACCTGCGGCAATCGATCGAGTATTCGCTGACCGCTAACCGCGCGGTGCTCGATTTCGCCTCACGTTATCGCGAGACGCTCCTGTACAACATCTATCGAATGGGCAAGAACTCCATCGATCGCGGCAATCGCGATTCGTGGACTATCACGCCGCATCGCATTGAGGCGCTCGAGCAGAAAGCGGTGGAGGACCAGGCGAAAGCGCCTGAGAAGAAGTCGCCGTCGAATGCCCCTGTCCCTCCGGCCGCGGCCGGTTTTGGCGGAAGGCGAACGGTGCCCGCCAAGCTTTATGACACCGTCTTGCACGAACCCTCTATGCGCGATCCGCGCGGCTACATTATTTCCGCCGATCAACCGGATCTGCCGACCACAATCAAGTTCCTCGACGCTCTTCTGAAGAACGGCGTCATCGTCGAACGCGCCACCGCCGGCTTCCAGGTTGCCGGCAAGCGCTACCCGGCCGGTTCGTACGTGGTCAAGTGCGCCCAAGCGTTCCGGCCGCACATTCTCGACATGTTCGAGCCGCAGGACCATCCAAACGATTTTCGCTATCCCGGTGGTCCGCCCGTTCCGCCCTACGACGCAACCGGATACACCCTGGCATTCCAAATGGGTGTGAAATTCGATCGTATCCTCGACGGTTTTGACGGCCCCTTTGAGCCTGTGACCGGGCTGCTCGATCCGCCTCCGGGTTCTCTTACAGGCGCTGCGCATCCGGCCGGCTATCTCCTCAGCCATCGCGTGAACAATTCGTTCATTCTCGTCAACCGGCTGTTAAAGGAGAACTGCGAGGTCTACTGGCTGGCCAACGCAGTGGACCAAGTGGACGGAAAAGATCTAGGGACGGGGGCGATTTGGATTCCCGCTTCCGCCTCCGCGCGAGCAACGCTTCAGCGTGGTGCGAAAGAACTCGGTGTCGACGTGTACGCAGTGGCGCACAATCCCACGGGAAAGAGGATGAAGCTGAAGCCGGTGCGCATCGCCCTCTTCGATCAGTACGGCGGGCTCATGCCATCGGGATGGACGCGCTGGATATTCGAGCAGTTCGAATTTCCCTTTAAGGTTGTGTATCCCCAGGAACTCGACGCTGGAAATCTGGCCAAGAACTACGACGTTCTGGTTCTAACCGACGGGGCCCTTCGGATGCCGGGCAACTCAGGCCGTGGCGCCGGATTTTTCATGCGCCAGCCGAAACCCGAAGACATTCCCGCGGAATACCGGCCCTGGCTCGGTACCATTACAATCGAAAAGACGATTCCGCAGATTCGCCGATTCGTCGAAGCCGGCGGCTCCGTGGTCAGCATCGGTTCGTCTACCTCCATCGGCGGCTATTTGAATCTTCCGGTTGCGAACTCTCTCATTGAGCACACCGCCGACGGCAAAGAACGCCCGCTGCCCCCCGAGAAGTTCTATATTCCGGGCTCGCTCTTGACGGTCAGCGTAGATAACAGGAATCCGCTCGCTTATGGGATGCCGGACAAGGTGGATGTGTTCTTCGACAACAGCCCCGTCTTTCGCCTGAGACCCGATGCGACCTTGAAGGGCGCCGTTCCCGTTGCCTGGTTTGCGAACGGAACTCCGCTGCACAGCGGTTGGGCTTGGGGCCAGCAGTATCTGGACGGCGGCGTGGCCATCGCCGAAGCGACCCTGGGAGCGGGCAAGGTATTCATGCTGGGACCGGAAGTCGCTTTCCGCGGGCAGCCGCAAGCCACCTTCAAATTCATCTTTAATGGCATCTACTACGGTGCGTCAAAACCAGAAGCGCAACCATAAGCGCGAGCGCAAGCTCGGGCAAACCGGATGCTAGCCTGAACGAGTGCGTACACTGCTGATCTTTTTACCAGTTGCGTTATTAGCGCAAACAACCGCCACGAAGCCTGCAACGAAGAGAACAGCGACCAGCCACGCGACACCCTCACGGCCTGCGCCCAAGAGCGCGAAGCCCCTTGGGCTGACTCTGAGCACTGACGAACAGAAAACAGTTTACGCGGTGGGACTCTTCCTATATCAAGCATCCCTGCAGCCATTGAACTTGTCTCCAACCGAGCTTGCGATCGTGAAACAGGCGATCGCTGACGCTGCCGCCGGCAAACCCGCGCTCGATCTCGATACATGGGGCTCGAAGCTTGAGCCATTTGCAAAAGAGCGAGAACGGCAAGCCTCGGAACAAGCTCTAGCCACCGCTGCCGGCAAACCTGGAGCGGTGAAGACAGACTCAGGTCTAATTTATCGAGAGGTAACGCCGGGCACGGGACCGTCTCCGAAAGCCACCGATACGGTCCGAGTCAACTATCGCGGCACGCTGGTCGGTGGAACTGAATTCGATAGTTCCTCTAAACACAACGGGCCCGCTGAGTTTCCGCTTGATCACGTCATCAAGTGCTGGACCGAAGGGGTGCAACGAATGAAGGTGGGCGGCAAGGCGGTTCTGGTCTGTCCTTCGAGCATCGCGTACGGTGATCAAGGCCGTCCCCCCGTAATTCCTCCCGGCGCTACCCTGACGTTTGAAATCGAGTTGCTCGGGATCGGAAACTCACCACCGTCCGCAAAGTAGCGAGCTGTAATCCAACCTGCTTCTTCCGATAAATTCACGCCTCG
>JAVKSW010000207.1:0-5271 GCA_039583505.1 Bryobacteraceae bacterium
AGCGCCGTACCGTGCAGCGGGATGTCCTTTTGCTGCGGCAGGCCGATTTCTTCGCTGAATAAGCTGAGCCCCTGCGCCACCTGGATCTGTGTGCGCACGATGTCGATCCCGGTGATCGTTTCGGTTACGGTGTGCTCCACCTGGACCCGTGGATTGACCTCTATGAAGAACCACTCGTGCGTCTCGGCATCTACCAGGAACTCGACCGTGCCCGCGTTGTAGTATTTAGCGGCGCGTGCCAACGTCACCGCGGCATCGGCAAGCTCGCGCCGCACCTTGTCCGGTAAGCCGACCGCCGGCGCGATCTCGACCACCTTTTGATGGCGCCGCTGCACCGAACAATCGCGCTCGTACAGGTGCAGGATGTTCCCCTGGCGATCGCCGATAATCTGAATTTCGACGTGCTTAGCGCGCCGAATATAGCGTTCCAGAAACACCGCGCCGTTACCGAACGCGGCCGCCGCTTCCTGGCTCGCCTCCTGAAGCTTCGCTTTGAAATCCGCGGGGTCTGTGACCACGCGCATGCCGCGGCCGCCGCCTCCGAAAGCAGCCTTGATGATCACCGGAAACCCGATCGCCTGGGCAATCTGTTCCGCGTCTCCGCGGTTCGGATCGAGCGGATCTTGGGTTCCGGGCACAACCGGAATTCCCGCGGACTGTGCGATCGTGCGCGCCGCGGTCTTGTCGCCTAACGCCTCCAGGATCTCGGCACTCGGCCCGACGAACGCAATGCCCAGCCGCTCACACGCACGCGGGAGCGCCGGATTCTCCGACAGAAAGCCGTAGCCGGGGTGGATGGCGTCCACTTCCTTTTCGGCCGCCAGTTCGACGATCGCATCGACGTCCAGGTACGCCTGAACCGGGCCTTTGCCCGCGCCGATGAGATACGCCTCATCCGCTTTGAAACGATGCAAACTCAGGCGGTCTTCCTGCGAATAGACCGCAACGGTCCTGAGCCTCAGCTCATTGGCGGCTCTCAAGATTCGGATCGCTATTTCGCCGCGATTCAGCGCCAGCAGTTTGTTCATTAGTGGAACAATTGGCCAGCGGCTTTCGTAGTTTGGTTCGGAAGCATAGTTCCAGTGTAAGGAGGACAGCGTGCGTCGCCTGTGGATGGGAGCCGGTTGTTTTGTTCTGGCGGTGGTTGTTTCCAGTTGTGACGATTTCGAGCGCGTTAGGCAGGACTTTCATTATTCCTATGCCATGCAGCCCGGCGGCCGCCTCGATATCGATAACACGAACGGTTCAGTCGAGGTCACCGGCTGGGACCGGAATACCATTGACGTGTCCGGCACCAAGTACGCGCCGACCGAAGATGAATTACGAGATGTACAGATCAAGGTGGAGATGAATGGGAATACGGCATCCATTCGCACGGAAATGCCGGACCGCGACTTCTTCCACGGAAACAGGGGAGCGTCGTACCGCCTTCGCGTGCCCCGGCAGATCGCTCTCGATCGCGCTCAAACCACCAACGGATCCGTATCCATTGAGGACCTGCAGGGCGGCGGATATGTGAGAAGCACGAATGGACACATTTCCATGGCGCGAGATACCGGCAATTACGAAATACACACGACCAATGGAGGGATGGATCTCGAGGACTTGAGCGGCGATGAGCACGCTGAAACGACGAACGGCGCAATTCGCGGGCGGCTGAAAACGGGAGCCATCGACGCGAAGTCGACAAATGGCAGCATCGATGTTACGGTTTCGAAGCCGCAGGAAGACAAAGAACTTCGGGTGCGAACTACAAACGGTGGAGTGACTCTGGCGCTGGAGGAGTTTCACGCGAATCCCATTACTGCGGAAACCACACACGGCGGCGTGACACTCAGGCTGCCCGGCGACGCAAATGCCCGGATCGACGCGCATACCAGTTTTGCAAGGATTACCAGCGACCTGAATTTGTCCTCGACCGGAGAAATTTCGAAGCACGAGCTGAATGGAAAGCTGGGAAACGGCGGCCCGGAAATCTCGCTGCATACCACCACGGGCGGCATCCACATCGAAAAGTATTAGGAATGGCTAAAATGGGGTCGTGAAAATCGTCCTGCTCATGCTCTGCGCGCTTGGCCTGTCGGTTGCGCGACAGGCGCCCCAACGGGAAGGAAACTTCAACATCCGGTTTGAACCGACGGCGAAACTCCAGACTGGAGTGGGAGTGCCGTTTCAAATCACGGTGACCGACGCACTTCATAAACCGTTGATCCAGGCGAAAGTGACGCTGCAGATCGAGTTGCCCGACGACACGGATGTGAAGGTGTTTCCCGCGCCGGCGATCAGTCCGGGCGTCTATGTCGCCAAACCGGTGTTCCCCGTGTCAGGGGAGTGGAACGTTTACGTCGAGGTGCATCGAGACAACCAGATGACCGCCCGAACCATTCAGTTCAGCGTTCCGGAGTAGCGCTCGGTAGCAAGGCGAGGCCGAAGCCTCGCCGATCAGAACATGTACAGGGGCGTGCCGGCCGCCGGCACTACGGGTTCTTCCTCGCCGCCCACAGGAACGGGTTGCGGCTCGAGTTCGCCGACTTGCCTGCAGTAGATCCCGCTCTCGTTCAGGTAAACTTCCAGCTCTGCAGGGCGGGGAAGCGATCCCTGAATGAGCGCTTCGGATAAGGGATCCTCGATGTACTTCTGGAGCGCGCGCCTTAACGGCCTTGCGCCGTAGCTGCGATCGCCGCAGGTCTTGTCGAGGATGTATTTCGCCGCTTCCGGCTCGAGGCGGATCTTGATCTGCTTGGAGACCAGGTTCGTATTGACCTGTTGGACAAGCAGCTCGATGATCTTGAGCAGGTCTTCATCCAACAACGAAGTGAACAGAATTACTTCGTCGAGGCGGTTGAGGAACTCGGGGTTGAACGCGCGCTTGACCTCGCTCATCACCTGATCTTCGACCTTTTGTGGAAGACCCGTGGTAGAGGGCGCGGAGAAGCCGATCTGACCGCGCTTATCGAGGAAACGCGCGCCCAGGTTGGAGGTCATGATGATGATGGTGTTTTTGAAATCGACGGTATTGCCGAGGCCATCGGTGAGCTGGCCGTCCTCAAACACCTGCAAGAGAATGTTGTAAATGTCCGGGTGGGCCTTCTCGATCTCGTCCAGCAGGATGATCGAGTAGGGGGCGCGCTTGACACGCTCGGTGAGCTGTCCGCCCTCCTCGTATCCCACATATCCGGGAGGCGAGCCGATCAGCTTCGAGATGGAGTGTTTCTCCATGAATTCGGACATATCGAAGCGGATCAGCGATTTCTCGCTGCCGAAGAGAAATTCCGCAAGCGCGCGCGCCACTTCCGTCTTGCCGACGCCCGTTGGTCCCAGAAACAGAAACGAACCGGAGGGGCGCTTAGGAGATTTCAACCCGGCACGCGAGCGGCGAATTGCGCGCGAAAGTGCGGAGATGGCTTTCTCCTGGCTGATGATGCGCTTGTGCAATTCCTCTTCGATGCGCAGGAGCTTATTGATCTCTTCCTCTTTAATAGAGGTCATGGGCACGCCAGTCCAGCGCGCCACGACGTCCTCGATGTCGTCCTTCGATACCACGCCCGTGGAGGTGTCGTCGAGGTTGTATTTCTCGCGGAGCTGGCGTAGATTCTCGCGCTCCTTCCGCTCTTCGTCCGAATAGAAGCGCGCCTTCTCAAATTCGTGATTGGCGATGGCATTCTCCATCCGGTGCACGATGAACTTGATGCGCTTTTGAATATCGGCGACCTCGGTAGGCAGCGTGGTCTGGCGAAGCTTGACGCGCGCGCCGGCTTCGTCGATCAGATCGATGGCTTTGTCCGGCAGGAAGCGATCTGGAATAAAGCGCGTGGAAGTGTAGACGGCGGATTCGATGGCCTCATCGGTGTATGCGACGGCATGGAACTTCTCATAGCGTTCCTTGATGCCGAACAGAATCCGGATAGCGTCGTTCTCGGCGGGAGGCGGAACCTTGACCGCCTGGAAACGCCGCTCGAGCGAGCGATCTTTTTCGATGGATTTTCGATACTCAGCCGGAGTGGTGGCGCCGATACACTGAATCTCGCCGCGTGAAAGAGCCGGCTTCAGGATATTGGCGGCATCCAGCGAACCCTCGGCCGATCCAGCGCCGACCAGCGTATGCAACTCATCGATGAAGATGATGGCGTTCTGGTTTTCCATCAGCTCTTTCATGATGGTCTTCAGCCGCTCTTCGAATTGGCCGCGATATTTTGTTCCCGCGACGATCAAGGACAGATCGAGGGCGAGAATGCGCTTGTCGGAGAGGAATGAGGGCACGTCGCCATCGGCGATGCGTTGCGCCAGGCCCTCGACGATAGCGGTTTTTCCAACGCCGGGCTCGCCGATCAGGACGGGATTGTTCTTCGTGCGGCGGCAGAGAATTTGAACCACTCGATCCAGTTCCGTGTCGCGCCCGATCAGCGGATCGAGCATGCCGTCGACGGCGGCCTGGGTCAGATCGCGGCTAAACTCCGCAAGCAGCGAGCTTTCCTTAGGTCTACTCGCCGATGTTTTTTCCGAGGCGGAACGCGCAATCTCTTCCCGCACGGCGGAAAGCCGGAGCCCGCGCTCATGCAGGATTTCGGCGGCAATACTCTTTTCCTCGCGCAGCAGGCCGAGAAGCAAGTGCTCTGTCCCGATGTGCTTATGGCTCAGACGCTCCGCTTCCTCAGCCCCATAAGCCAACACCCGCTTGCACTCGTGGCTCAAGGGAAGGTCGACGGAGGTCGAAACTTTCTCACGAACCGTGGTATGCGCTTCAATCTGCTTGCGAATGGATTCGATGGCGGCATGGGACCGCAGAAACCGATTGGCAAGCACTTTATCCTCACGCAAGAGACCCAACAAAAGATGCTCGGTCTCAATATAAGGGCTTCCGAACTGGCTCGCCTCGTATCTCGCGAAGAAGATAACGCGGCGGGCTTTCTCGGTATATCTTTCAAACATAAGTGCCACCGTCAAGACGGGTTGCGTCTTGTACTACTCCGGGCGACTGCGCTTCCATCATCGATGGGTGGTGCAGGGCGCCCTTCCTTAACTCTAAAACTCGATCGCAGCGAGCGGCGAACCCCAGGTTGTGCGTCACGAAAACGGAAGTCAATCCGTGAGACGTGTGCAATTGGGTCAGCAGGTTCATGATTGTCTCGCCAGTGCGGAAATCCAGATTGCCGGTAGGCTCGTCGGCGAGCAAAACCCGCGGTTTGGCGATCAGGGCGCGGGCCAATGCGACGCGCTGTTGTTCTCCACCCGATAACTCACCGGCGCGATGCGAAGCGCGAAGCTCTAAGC
>JAVKSW010000208.1:0-5258 GCA_039583505.1 Bryobacteraceae bacterium
GGCTGGGTCGCGTCTGTCCGGAAAAAGGAGTTCATATCGCACTCCAAGTGGCGCACCGCCTCGAGATTCCCATGATGGTGGCCGGACCGGTTCATCCGTTCCGCGATCACCAGATGTATTTTTCCAACCAGGTGGAACCTTTGCTCGATGGCAAGCGGCGGTACGTTGGCCCGGTCAGCCTGTCCCGGAAGAAAACTCTCCTGGGAGATGCGAAATGCCTGCTGATCCCCAGCCTGGTGGCCGAAACGAGCTCTCTCGTCGCCATGGAGGCGATCAGTTCCGGAACACCGGTGGTCGCTTATCGTTCCGGCGCTTTGCCCGAAGTTGTGGAACATGATGTGACCGGATTTGTCGTCGATTCCGAGGATGAGATGGTCCGCGCCGTCGAGCGCATCGGGGAAATTTCTCCTGAGACTTGCCGCGCAAGAGCCAAAGCTCGCTTCGATGCGTCAAGAATGGTCGTGGATTACATCAAGCTGTACGAGTCACTATGACGCGGCATTTTGGAATGGTCCGCGCGCCCCACCAGGATTTGTACGGTTCGGCGCCCCGCAGAAAGTCCCACGACGCGTACCCGTTCTCGAAGGCGTAGCGCAAAGATTCGAACAGCAGCGCTCTGCCCAAACCAAGTGCCTCATACTGGGGATCGAAAGCGGTCAGGTAATTGAACAGCGTGTCTCGATACGCAAATCCGAGTATGACGGCGGCGATCCGGCCATCGAATCGCAAGGCAAAGATTCGCAACATGTCCCGATCCGCAAACTCGCGAGCGATATCCGCGAGAAACCCGGCCGATCGGTTCGCTTCGATCATTCCGGGCTCTCCTTGCCTCTGCCACCGTGCTGAATGCAATTGAATCAGTGCGTTCATCGATTCAGCATCTGGTTGTTTTGACATTTCAAACTCGCAAGCGCCGAGCGATTCCGCTTTCTGCCGGTCGCGCCGTACATTCTGTCGCAGGCTCTTCGACCGGCTCTTCCAATATTCCTCAAACGTTCCCGTCAGCCGGATTTCGCTGCAGGGAGTCTCTTCGCGAATCTCCGAAGCGAGCCGTTCAAGAGGCGTATCGAAGGACAGGTCCTGCCAATTACACGTTTCCCAATTGGGATTTGCTGCCAGATGGACTCGCAAGCACTCGATCACCGCTTCGCGGTGTTCAGGCGCGATCGCCGGCTCCAGATAATCGGAAACTCCGGAACCGATTAAAGTCATCTGGCGCCGTCCGTTCCATTCGTGCAGAAACAGCGGAATAATGCCGACCATGCTGCCCTTCTCACGAAAGAGGAGCACGTGGAGCTCACCGCCACCGAAGTGACGCCACCAAGGAAGGAGCCACTCGGGTAACTGGAACGGAGTCGCACGGTCGATCGTCCGTGCGAACGCCGACCACTCCGCCTGGATCTCTAGCAGAGCGGCGGGCCTGTCGATGATCTCAACAATCAAGCCTGTTCGATTTCAGCGGGATAGTTTGCGTCGAGCAGGCGCAGCGCTTCCCGATAGCCGTGAAGCGTGCCGACATCGACGTAAGACTCACCAATCCGGAAGGCCTTAGCACGGCCGCCGCGAGCCAAATACTCGTTGATCAGTGTTCCCAGGTATTCGTCATGACGATCTCTCCACAGCTCATGCAGCTCACTCAAGATAAAGCCCGGCATGCGAAACGCACCCCAGATCCACTTCGTTCCGGCGTGTGCGTTCTTGACGCGCACCTCCAGCACTTCGTCTTCCTGGTTCGTAAGCACGGCGTCGAAGCGCTCCGGATGTTCGACCGGGAATAACAGTAACGACAGAGATCCGCTTCGCACCTGCGCCAAAGCATCTTCCGGAAACCAGATGGTGTCCGGCAGGCCGATGCAAACGTCCTCTTCGGGGGGAATCAACGGAAGAGCGCGAAAGATCGCATCGCATAATCCGGCGGGCTGCGGCTGAACCGCGTAGAAGATGCTTGCGGAAAGCGCATGTCCACCGAAATAATCGAGGATGTCCGATTTTCCAGGCGAGATGACGAAGCAGATCTTGTCCACTCCGCCTTTCACCATCCGCTCGACAAGATATTCGCTGACGGCGCGCGGGCGCTCGCTGCTTCCATCCATGTAACTGCCGACGGGCAGAAGCTCCTTGGAAAAAGCAAGCGGCTGGATGCGACTCCCCATTCCGGCGGCTGGGATGATTCCCCACATGATCTAAGTTTCTCGCGCGACCAGAACATCCGGCTGCGCCTCTCCCGTTTCATCGCGTGGCGTATCGAGCAAATCGAGAAGGCGCCGAGCTCGAATTTCGGCCGTGTGGCAATCGAGCGTTCTCTGTCTGGCGCGAGATCCAATCCTGGCCAACAAATCCCTATGACTATCGATAGCGGAATGCGCGTCGGCGGAAGAGGTTGCGATCAGAATCTCGTCACCGGGCTCGAAGAATGTATCGAGTCCCGACCACCAGTCACTCAGCACGGCCGTGCCGCACGCTGCGGCCTCGAACAGTCGCCCCGACGGACAATACCCCATCGCCGCCATCGATCCTCTAGTGAGATTCAAGGTAAGCGGCGACGAAGAATAAAACCGGCAGTGTTCGTCCGGCGATACATGGTCGAAGTAGCGGATGTTGGCAGGCCATGTTTGCGGATTCGGATACATGGCGCCCCCGACGACGAACTTGCGCTCGCTCGAGCAGCGTGCTGGATGGATCAACAGCTCTTCGAAGGCCGCCTGCCGGTCCGCCGAGTACGTTCCCAGATAAGAAAGATCGGCGGCAAACTTGCTGCACGCCTCCACCCGGTGGTACACATCGGGATCCACCCACCCATATAGCGTGGAAACGCAACGCGCGCCAAGCTGCCGGTGAAGCTGATCCACAGCTGCCCCTCCGGTGTAGCTCAAAACAAGATCGAAGGCGCCGAGGCCTTCCGGCGGCAGGTAGGGAACCGGCTCGCCCTTTTCCAAACGGCTCAGCGTGACAGGCGTATCCATGTCGTAGAACACGGTGCGCGCAAGGCGCGATTCCAGAACCAATTCGCACGCCGCAATCCCGTCCGGACAATACGACGTCACCATGCCGGCATCCGCTCTCGAAAGCGCTTGCCGGGCGCGGTCCAGATTTTCATCCCAGTCGGAATACAGGTGCAAATTCGCGAAAGGAAACGAAGCGGCGTCCCGGTGCGATGCGTAATAAGCAGTATCGCGTTCGAAGAAATGGACCTCGTGGCCTCCACTGTGCAGAGCGCGAAACAATCCCCGCAACAGCGTCGCGTGACCATTCCCCCACGCGGAACTGATGGAAAGACCGAAAATGACGATGTTCATTGGTTGCGACAAGTCATCGTATTATCGCTTCTTGAATCTGTAAAATACTTCGAGGCTGACGTTCCCATTGAAGTCCCGCATGGCTACCGCGGACAAGCTCGGCGAGAAGGCCCACTCCACGCGGATGATCTCCGCATTAGATTGACTGAGGTCTTCGATGTACGTGAAGGTGATGTTATTTGCAATCTTTTGCTGGAGCGTTACGCGCGCCGTCGGCTGTCCTCCGCTTCCCTGGAACGAGGGATCTATTTTAAATTGAGTAATACCGAACACGCGCTGAACGCGGCTGGCGAGCGGATTGGCCACGGCCTGTCCGAGCACCGTCGATTCTCCCATTTGGGTCATCGATTGCTGGGCGGGAGCGGGCTGTTGGGAGGCGATCGTGGGATCGTTCGGCGTCGTGTTGGTCGCCAGCAGCTCAACGATCTGTTGGAAAGTGAGCGGCGGGTCGGAACTGTAGCTCAAGTGCAAATTGTTGATCGGACCCGAAACGCCAAGCGTCACGGTTACGTTCTGGGCAATCGTGTTGAGGGAGATGTTCAGCACCGGCTGAATCGCGTTCGGATCGTAGAAAGCGATGGTTCCGGTGTTGACGGTATAAGTGTTACCGAAGAAGACCAACTGGCCATCGGTCACCCTCACGGTTCCCACCATGCCCGGAGTTGCCGCCGTGCCACGCAGAGTAAGGTTCGCCTGTATGGAAAGTCTGTTCGCGTACGTGGTCACGACTCGCAAATCGGGCGCCGTCAGGATGCGAATGTCGAGCCGCATCGCTGAAAGCAAAGGCGACGGGGCTGTCGGGACCGACGGCGGCGTGGAAGCGCCGCTCAAAATAGATCCCACGTCCCCTGACGACCCATACGCGATGCGCTGAACCGTCACTGTCCCGCGAATCAAGGATCTGTGTATGTTGCCGATAGCCATGATAGCGGCACTCGACGTTGCGCTGATTCCGGAATAACGCACCCGAACCTTGCTGGCGGCTGCGCGCAGGTTGAAGTTCAAGTTCGAACTTTCGTAACCTACGAAACCCGTCATGGTGATCTTGCCACCGCCGCTTTCTCCCGTCAGATTTTGTATCGTCGCGTTCGTTCCGTTGAGCAGGATGACGCCATTTCCATTCGAAAGACCATTTGGCGCGGTTGCGTAATTAACGTTTGCGTTCTTCAACTCAATGCGTCCATTTAGCAGCGGCTGCGAAAAGCTGCCGTGCACAGTGGCATTCATCGCCACAGCACCCGAGGAATAAAAATCCTTGTCCAGGTCTTGCAGCAGGTTGAGATTCGCGGTCGCGTTCAGGTCCAAACGAAGCGGCGCACGCGTATTTTTGAAATTGACGGAACCCGATGCCGTAATGTTGGTCCCCGGTCCCTCGATTCGCAATTGCTGCACATTCACGATGGAGCGATTGATCGCCACGATAATGGGGCCGTTGTTGTGAAGGACCACACTTCTTGCGCGCGCCGGCCCTCCTGTCGGGGATGCGTGCGGAACCGTTTGCGCTTCCAGCGTCGTCAACTCGAGGCGCGCTGTCATCGCATCGGTATTCAACACGGGACCGTTCACAGACGCCCGCCCTTCCACCAGCGCATCGAAAGTGGGCTGTACCTCAGGTTCCGAGGAGATGAAGGGAGCGAGATTCGAATACTTGATATTGGCGAAAGTAAGCGTCGCGCGGACCGGATAGTCGCCCGCCAGCTGCGAATCGCCCGAGCCGTGAATCCGGCTCTTCGCAATATCAGAATCGAACCGGAAGTTCAGCGTAGAGCCGGTGGTATGAGCGGCGAAATTCGCCTCGCCGAGGCTCCGATTGTTCACGCGCAGCGAATTCGCCGATGCGTCGGCATTCAAGTTGGAGATGAGCACGGTGCGATTCCCGTTCTGCTCCCTCAAGTTGGCCGAAAGGTCGGCGGCCAATCGCAGTGTTCCCGCCATACCCGGCTTCTGTTGCTGTACGTGCAC
>JAVKSW010000209.1:0-5249 GCA_039583505.1 Bryobacteraceae bacterium
ACGCTTCTGTTCGGCGTTCGTTACGAACAAGGACTCCTCTATCGCGAAGAGCTGGAGCAGTTGGCCGAGCAGTACGAAACCTTTCGCTTCCTGCCAACCATTACCCGGCCAACGGAGTCCTGGAGCGGTCGAACGGGACGCGTACAAGCGCATCTCGACGAGGCTCTCGCGCTTCGCACGCCCGACGAATTGGCGATCATCGATGTGTACATCTGCGGTTTGAAAGAAATGGTCGATGACGTTCGCAAGGAATTGAAGCAACGCGGCTTCGACCGTAAGCAGATTATTTACGAGAAGTACGACTAGGGCCGCAGCCTCAGACCACGATTCTGGTGATCTGGGTTTGCGGATAAATTTCCTTGGTCTGGTCCATATTGGCCAAGGTAATGCCGGGAAGTTTTGAGGAGGCGGTACCGGCCGCCACGCCCCAGCGAAGCGCCTCGCCAAAAGAGTCGCCCCGGTTCAGCGCCCACACGATTGCGGCCGACATCGCATCCCCGGCACCGATCGGGGAACGCGCTTCTATGGGCGGCGGAACCACTTCCAACACCCCTTCGGTTGAAGTGGCGGCAATCAGGCCTCGGCCTCCCAGCGACAGCACTACGGACTTCGGACCCAGCGCCTTGATGCGCTGTACGGCGTCGATCAATTGCGATCGCGTGATCAGAGCCGTGTTCAGCAGGCGCTCGGCTTCCGATTGATTCGGTTTTACGATGGTCGGCCGGGCTTCCAGGGCGTAGAGCAAGGGATCGCCGTCGGTATCGAGCAAGGTCTCCACTTTGCTTTTTTCCGCGAGATGAATCAGCTGGTTGTACAGGTGCCCGTCCACGGCGGGCGGCAGACTGCCGCACAGCATCAGCCACGAGGCGTTCGGCAGCAGATTCTCGACCGCCTTGACCACGCGTTCCTGTTCTGCCGTGCTCAATTTGGGGCCGAGTTCGTTGAGCTTGACCGAGAGGCCTTGCCGGTCCGAAATCGTGAGATTGATGCGAATGCTGCTGCGAATCTTGACAATCTCTTTTCCGAATCGATCGTGTTGCAACTGCTCTTCGAACTTTCTGCCGACATCGCGGCCCGAGGTGGTGATAGCGATGGCAGCAGCGCCGAAGCTGGTCAGCACGCGCGCGGCATTGATGCCCCGGCCCCCGGCGGCTTCGGTGGTCGATTCGATATAGGCGCGGTCTTCGAACGCCAGCCGGTCGACTGTAACGATTCGGTCAATGGCCGGGTTGACGGTGAGCGTCAAAATCGATTTGCTCATGCGGTCTCAGTGTGCGGCGGAGTAATCCGATTTTGCCGAACCAGATTCTGTCCAAACAGGAGGTTCAGGATTGCCGTCTCCGGGACAGCTTAGCGCCGAGCATCCCGCCCAGCCCCGGCAGCAGAGTCAGCAGGAAAAAGAAGAACGGGATCTCGATCACCAGTTGCATCAGGAAGTCGTGCGGGCTGAGGGTGATCAATTTTGAGGCTTGCGGAAGCTGGGCCCACATAGACCTGGCTTGTGCCCAGCCTTCCGGGCTGGCGACTATGACGGCCGTAAGAGCGCACATAATGGCGAAAACGAGGAACATCCAAAGACCGGTCATCCAACCCAGGCGGGCGCCGCCAACCGTGCTGAGAGGCTGTACCGCTTGGCCGTTGTACCAAAGGGCGGCTACAAATCCGGCGCCGCACAGCACCAGCGGCAGTAGAGGCGGAAGCAGCAAAGCGATGGCTATTAACGTGATCAGCGTACCCGCGGCGACCAGGATGCTGATCCAGACGGCACGTGAGTTCTTGAACGAAATGCCGGAAGCGGGCGGGGCCGGCGGGGCGGACGGCTGAACTGGTGCTGCAGCCGCTTCCTGCGCGGCGATGCGGGTTCGATCCTCCTCCAGTTGAGGTTTGCCGCACTTGTGGCAGAAACGGGCATCCTCCGGAAGAATTGCACCGCAGGTACAGCGTTGTTCCACAACTTTAGTTTACGCGCTTAGGGCGTTTTAAGAGGGATAGGGCAGTTTTGCGAAACGAACCCAGTGGCCCGGGCCAAGTTGCCGGAACGAAGTAGACCCCCGGATAAGATGGCAAGTGAGCCTGAATGCCGAAGCCGAATCTGCTGGTTGTTTGTCCCCCGGATCATTACGTATTGAGAAATCTCGCCCCCATTCGTGAAGCAGCTAACATCTCCGTGGACAATGACCGAGCCAGGCTCGCCCAACATGCGCCCGAGGCGGAGATCATTCTCTATTCGGGCTTCGCGGGCAACACCCCGCCGTTTCATGAAATCTGGCCGCTCGCGCGCAAAGTGAAATGGATCCATTCGCTCTCGGCGGGAGTGGAGAAGCTCTTATTCCCGGAACTGATTGAGAGCCCGGTCACGCTGACGAATGCGCGCGGAGTATTCAAGCGGTCGCTGGCTGAGTTTGTGATCGCAGGCATGCTGTATTTCTATAAACACATCCGGCGACTCGTGGAGAGCCAGCGAGCGCACCATTGGGACAACTTCATGGTTGATTGGCTCCGCGGCAAGATCATGGGGGTGGTGGGCTATGGGGAAATCGGGCGGGAATGCGCAATGCTCGCCAAGGCGCTGGGCGTTTCCATTTACGCCACGCGGCGGAAGCCGGAGCTCTCGGCGAACGATCCGATTCTGGATCGTATTTTTCCGTCGACAGAACTGCACGAGATGCTGAGAGAAGTGGATGTCGTGCTGGCGGCCGCTCCACTGACCTCCGAAACCCACCACATGCTCAGTCACGCGGAATTTCGGGCGATGAAGCCGTCGGCCCTGGTGATGAATGTGGGGCGCGGTCCTGTGATCGACGAAGCCGCGCTCATCCGCGCGTTGCAAGAGAAGCGCGTGGCGGGGGCGGCATTGGACGTCTTCGAAGCGGAGCCGCTTCCGCCGGAACACCCCTTCTGGGACATGGACAACGTGCTGATCTCACCGCACTGCACGGACCGCACGCACGATCCGGACTGGCTGGACTTGAGCGCGCAATGTTTTGTCGAGAATTTTTGGCGCTATGTGAACGGACAGGAGCTGATGAACGTTGTCGATAAAAAGGCCGGGTACTGATGGGGGTCGGCGGCCAGACGGCGGAGCAGACGATCACCCTCGAAGATGTGATTGCAGCTTCGGAGCGCGTGAAAGTGTTGGCGCGCGCGACCCCGATCCATACTTCGCGGCTCTTCAATGAAGCTTCGGGCGTCGAGACGTATTTCAAGTGCGAGAACCTGCAGCGTGGCGGCGCATTCAAGATTCGCGGAGCCACGAATTTTTTGTTGTCGCTGAACGCGGAGGAACGAAGGCGCGGCGTGGTCACGTTTTCCTCCGGCAACCACGCGCAGGCAGTGGCGATCGCGGCGGCTCACTTAGGTGTTGCGGCAACCATCGTGATGCCCACCGATGCACCCAAAGCGAAGCTGGAATCGACCCAGGCGTACGATCCGAAGATCGTCTTTTACGACCGGCTGCGCGACGACCGGGAGGAGATCGCGCGGCGGATCGCTACTGACACCGGCGCAATCACATTGCCTTCGTATGATCACCCGTGGATCATCGCGGGGCAGGGAACGGCAGCGCTCGAAATGCTGCGCGAATTTCCGGACCTGGACGCGCTTGCGGTTCCGCTCGGTGGCGGTGGGTTGCTTTCCGGAACCATCACGGTTGCCAAGGCGCTTCGGCCCGGCGCTCGCGTGTTTGGCGTCGAACCGGAGCTGGCCAACGATTGGTCTCTGTCGCTCGAACGCGGCAGGCCCGTGGAGATTGCACCTCCTCCGACGATTGCCGACGGGCTGCGCACGACCGTGCCGGGCAAAGTAACCTTTCCTATCGTGCGGGGCGGCGCCGAAGGGATCGTGCTGGTTTCCGAAGAAGAGATCAAAGCCACCATGCGGTTTCTACTGACGCGCATGAAGATGCTGGTGGAGCCGAGCGGCGCCGTCGCGGCCGCCGCGGTTCTGTATAAAAAACTTCCCCGCGATATACGATCGGTGGGCGTCCTTATTTCAGGTGGCAATGTCGATCTCGATGTGCTCGCCGAAATCTGCGGCACGGTGGCCTGACGCGGTGCCTCGAAATCCGTGGCAAACCAGATCCTCCCGCATCGCCTACGAGAATGCGTGGATTCGCGTGCGCGAAGATCAGGTGATCCGGCCCGATGGCGGAGCGGGGATCTACGGCGTGGTCGAGATCAGGCCCTCCGTCGGCGTGGTCGCGATCAATGAACAGGACGAAATCGTGCTGGTCGGGCAATGGCGCTACTCGGTGGGCCGATATTCGTGGGAAGTTCCGCGGGGCGGATCTCATCCGGCGGAGACCGATATGCTCGAAGTTGCGCGACGCGAGTTGGCCGAGGAAGCGGGCGTCCTGGCTGCTGATTGGCGTGTGTTGGGACCGGTGGACGTTTGCAACGGCGTCGCGGATGACGTGCAGACGTTGTTTCTGGCGACCGGGCTGACTGCCACCGAGAGGCGGCTCGACCCCGAGGAAGATATCGCGGTAGAGTGGCGTCCGTTTCAGGAAGCAGTCGAGATGGCAATGGACGGGCGCATCACCGAAGTTTGCAGCGTGGCTGCCATTCTGAGAGTAGCCTGCCTGCGAAATAACAGGAAGTAGATGGTTCCGAGCGGTAAAACACGCACCTGGTTCGCGCGCTTTGCGTGGGGAGTGTTGGCATACAACATCCCAGTGATTTTGTGGGGCGCCTATGTGCGGGTTTCGTTTTCAGGAGACGGATGTGGCGCGCACTGGCCGTTCTGCAACGGAGTCGTCATTCCGCAGCACATGGCCGCGCCCATGGCGATTGAGTTCACGCATCGCGCCATGACCTCGGTGGATACCGTGGCAACCATCGCGCTCTGCGTGTGGGCTTTTTTAGCATTCCCCCGCAAGCACGCGGTGCGCTTCTATTCGGTGCTGTCGCTGGTGTTTCTATTTATCGAAGCATTGCTGGGGGCAGGGCTGGTGTTGCTTCGGTTGGTGGCAAGAAACCAATCGGCCGGCCGCGCGTGGTATCTGTCGGCGCATTTGACGAACACGATGCTGCTGCTCGCCGCTTTGACGATCACGGCGTGGCTGGCATCGAAAAATCTTGAAGGTGTACGGCTCCGAAGCGTGCCGGGGAAGTTCATCGGCGCTCTGGGGATTACGGTATTCGTGAGCATCACCGGTGCCATCGCGGCCTTGGGGGATACGCTGTTTCCCGCCGCATCCGTTGCCGCCGGCGTGCAGCAGGATTTTTCAAATGCGGCGACGGGATTGCTGC
>JAVKSW010000210.1:0-5192 GCA_039583505.1 Bryobacteraceae bacterium
AGCGTGTCCAACAGGAACAGGATTCCAATCGCGATCAGAAGAATGGGACCCACCGGCGCGCGGTTGCCATGGGCACTCGCGGCCATGAAGCTGGACCACTCATCAACCGGCACGCCCAATTGCCGTTTTCTCGCGGTGTGGTACGCCTCAAAGGGCATATAGATAACAAAGGCTGCCAGCATCAGGCTGAGGAACACTTCGCTAGGCCCGTTGAGATCCGTATTCAGAATGCTGATGATCAGGGCGAAGATTACGGCGTGGATCAATCCCTTAACATATTGGCCGTTGTAGATGGCGCCCACACCGGGAGCCAACCCGAGGATAAAAGCGAGTCCTGGAGACGTCTGAACTGCCGGGCGCATCATCACTGGGGCGGGAGGCGCCTGAAAATACGGGTTAGCGGCAGCCGCAGCCGCCGGGTCCGGTTGCCCGCCATACGCGGGCACAGGGAAGTGGTCCTGGCAGTAGATAGTGCCGTCAATGGCGCGCTGGCATATCCCGCAAAGTGGCCGGCCGCACGAGCGGCAAAAAGCAGTAGCGGGCGTCTCTGGATGTAAATAGCAGTTCATGGTTGGTTCACCTGTGTGGCGCGGTCGCGCCCTGATTCTCTGTATCCGTATTGGTGCGCTGAGCGGGGTTGTGAGCAGGGTTCTTCGGCCGAGCGGCAGGCGCGGTCGCCGCATCCTCCTGCTCCTCCAGGGCCCTCAGCCGCGTCTCGATCTCGTAAACCCAGCGCAGATTCTCGTAGTATTTGACGGCTCGGTCGCGGACGCGAAGCGTCTCGTCCTCAACGCCGCCCCAGATCCGGATTGGGTTGAGATCCGCGGCCTGGATGCGCTGGACGCGCACGCCGGTGCAGCGCTCGAGCATAGCGAAAGACAAGATGGTCATGGCCATGCCCATTACCAGGCGCGGTTGTAACACGGGCTGAACCCATTTATTGACCAGCTTGCTCAAAATGCCCTGCCGCTCGAACGGCTCCCGAGTGCGGCCCATCGGCGCTTGAAAGGCGATGCGAGTGATCAACTCGGCGGGCGGCGTGACTTCATCGGCGCGTTTCAGCAAAGCGACTGCGCTGGCGACGTCCTCCAGGAGCTGCCTGCAACCGGCACACGAGGAGGCATGTTCGTCGATAGCAGCGCTCTCGGCGGGCGACAGAGTGCCATCGAGGTAGTCGGCCAGTAAAATTTCGAAATCGGCGCAGTTCATACCTACACGCTGACCTTGTTTCGACGCAACACGCGGGCTAATTCGGCGCGGCCGCGATTCAGCCGCGACTTTACCGTTCCCTCAGGCACGCTCAGCACCCGCGCAATTTCGCGATACTCCATATCCTGGAGGTCGCGCAAAATAACCGCTTCGCGCAATTCCGGCGAAAGTTTTTGTAAGCCGGCCTGCAGCAGTTCGCCGGCTTCTCTTCCCGCGAGCAGCCCATCGGTTCGAGAATATTGGGCGGTCCTTTCCTCGAGCACCGGGAGCCTATCTTCAATCGCATCGGTAACCCGCTCGTTCTTCGTGCGGCGGTAATGATCCACCAGCAAATTGCGAGTAAGCCGGGTGAGCCACACGCCGAACGATCCCTCGCCTGCACGGAAGCTTCCCAGGCTTTTGAAGACTCGGAGAAAAACTTCCTGGGTAAGATCCTGCGCTTCGTTCTCCTTGCTGGTGAAGCGATAGCAGAGCCCATACACACGTTTGGTGTAGGCCTTGACCAACTCTTCCCAGCCGGCCTGTTCTCCTCGGAGGCAGCGCTCAATCAGACTTGTTTCGAGATCCAACCGATTCAGCTTACCGGTGTGCGCGCCATCTCCGAAAGCTCCCATTGCGGGAACAAACGCCGGCCGAACGCGCCCGGTCCCTACATTATCCGTCCAGCGCTTCAGCGAAATGGATGCAACGGCGGCGGCTGACATTGGCTTCCTCGTGCCAGGCCTTGGCAGCCGGTTCGTGGGGTAATTCCCCTTCCGTCAAGGCATTGGCTACACCTTGATAAACGATAGATGCCATTCAGAAGTTCAATGCATACCGGGGTAAAGAACGGGTGTTACATTTCAAGGAGTTGCCTTATGACCTGTCCGTTTTGCGGCCATCGTGAAGACAAGGTAATAGATTCCAGGGAGAGCAAAGAGGGCGATTCCACCCGGAGGCGCCGGCAGTGCCTGGCCTGCGAACGTCGCTTTACCACGTACGAACGTTGCGACGAAGTGCCCTATATGGTCATCAAAAAAGACGGAAGACGGGAAAAGTTCGATCGCCAGAAGGTCCTCAATGGCCTGCTCCGGGCTTGCGAAAAGCGGCCAGTCAGCATGGGAAAGCTAGCAGAGCTGGTAGATGACATCGAATCAGCGCTTTCGGAGACTTCGGAGCGTGAGCTGGCGACGACACTGATCGGCGAACGGCTGATGGATCGGCTCCGAACGCTGGATAAAATCGCCTATGTGCGCTTTGCGTCGGTATACAGGGACTTCCAGGACATCGAAGAATTCTTGAGCGAACTCAAGGACGTAATGCTGCACCGCAAAGTCTAACCCTGTAGGCGGCTGAGAAGACAGGCAAATTTTTCCCCGGGGCTGGGGCCGTAATTCGGGTCTGTGAAAACGACCTATGTTTTGTGTAACCAATCACTTTGCCAGACATCTTCCTAAATAGGTGTTAACTTCCAACGAGAAACCGGGTATAATTGGTGCGCGCAATAATTACAAGCTTGGCACTTGCGTCGGGGTCTGCGGCCGATCCGGTGAAACACTACCCTCGTTCTGAGGCGAGGTCAATTCAAAGGCATTGTGGAGTGGGTTTGATAGGTGTGTCCGCTTTCCCGATCGGCACGCCGGGGAATCGCCCCGGGTGTTCAGACAGTTCCCCCGACGTAGAGGTAGAGGTGAGTAGGTAAGGTGGATCAATTCGAGGATCAATATTTAGCCGATGGACACGAGCCCATAGGGGCAATTCCGTTCGACGAAGACGCTAACTTCTTCCATCCGGAAGAGGTTCAGGACGAGGAATTCCACGGCGTACAGCAGGTAGAAGAGTCGATCTATACCGACGACCCGGTACGGGTGTACCTGCGCGAAATGGGGTCGGTGCCTTTGCTCACTCGCGAAGGGGAGGTGAGTCTTGCGCGCAAAATGGAGCGCGGCAAGCTGCGCATGCAGAAGGCCATCAGCCGCTCCCCGCTTATCCAGAGTGTGGTATCCGAGTTCGCAGAACTGGTGCGCAAAGGCGCCGAAGACGTGGACAGCTACGTCGATTTCGGCCCCTCCGACATCGAAGAGGGCAGCGCTGCCGATCTCAAGCGGCGAAACGATATCGTAGAGCTGTTTGTGGCCTACCTGGCGGCCTCTAAGAAGCTAACCCAGACCATTGAGAAGCATGCCTCGATTCCCGCGTTGAACAAAAAACTCCGAAAACGCTGGGCCGGCAAGATCGTGCGCGCCAAAGTAGAGCTTTCACGCGCTCTTCGTGCAGTTCCGTTCAACCTTGCCCGCTGGAAAGAGTTTGTTCGGGCGATTGAAAAGACCGGCGACGAGATGTCGCTGCTCGAGACGGAAATCAAGAAACTCGAGCTGCGCAATTCGGCTTCGGCGCAACTGCGGGTGAAAGAGCTCCGGCGGGACCTCAGGAAGCGAGAGGGGGAAGCCGGGGCGTCGCTTCCGGATCTGCGGCATAGTCTCGCTGTCATCCGCCATGGCGAGATTGAAGCCGAGCGAGCCAAGAAGGACCTGGTTGAGGCGAATCTGCGGCTAGTAGTATCGGTCGCTAAGAAGTACGTCAACCGCGGCTTGCACCTGCTGGACCTGATTCAGGAAGGCAATATCGGGTTGATGCGCGCGGCCGACAAGTTCGAATACCGGCGCGGCTACAAGTTTTCGACATACGCCACCTGGTGGATTCGTCAGGCCATCACGCGGGCCATAGCCGACCAGTCCCGGACCATCCGCATCCCGGTCCACATGAACGAGAGCATGAATAAGTTTCTTCGTGCCACTCGTGAGCTCGAGAAAGAACTCGGCCGGGTACCCACGAACGAAGAGATCAGCCGGCGCATGGACATTCCGGTCGAGAAGGTCCAAAAGCTGAAGACGATTTCTCGCGATCCGGTGTCGCTCGAGACCCCTGTGGGGCGAGACGGGGAATCGGCCCTGGGAGATTTGATCGAAGACCGCTGGGTCGGCTCGCCGGTCGATGCAGTCATCGATTCCAATGTGCGCGATGAAACGGCGAATATCCTGAAGACTCTCTCCCCCAAAGAGGAGAAGGTGATCCGGCTGCGTTTCGGCATCGGCTGTGAGCGGGAGCATACGCTCGAGGAGATCGGTCAGGAGTTCGACGTCACGCGCGAACGTATCCGCCAGATCGAAGCCAAAGCTCTGCGCCAGCTTCGTTCGCCGGAGCGCGCGCGTCATTTGCGGGCTCTGCTGGCAGCCCGTTAGCTAGACCACTAACCTTTGCAAACCCAACGGTTCTTGGCCGTTGTCTATGCGCCGGTTACCCCAGGTTAGATCCGGGTTATCGGCCGCTCCCAATTCTGGATTATGGAAGCCAAAGCCCGTATGTCTTCCAGAATCAATACAGAACCTGTATACCCAACCAGCTAAGTCATTGTATTTGAATCGCTTCTGTCGTTGGCTCCTAAATTGCCTGTAGTAACGCAGTACGACCGATTCGTCGGATGGTTATTGCGGAACTCGTGTCTCTTGCTAGTGATTTGGAGGGCCGGAAAGAAATAACCGCGACAAGAGGGGGAGGAAGACTATGAGATTTTTACGATTTCAGCTCGGAGCCGTTCTGGCAGCTTTGATTTTATTCACCATGCCAGTGTGGGCCCAGCTTACGAGCGGCAACATTACCGGTACGGTATACGATCCGACCGGAGCGACAGTGCCTGGCGCTACGATCACGGCTCATAACGTGGACACGGGCGTTGAGAACACCACCACATCTACGTCGAAAGGCGATTACCTGTTCGAGAATCTGCCGATCGGGACCTATACCATTTCCGTGTCATCTCCCGGATTCACAAAATCCGAATTGAAGGGAGTGAGCGTCCAGCTGAACAAAACGGTCACCAGCAATGTCACGCTGGCGGTGGGACAAGCGACCACGAGCGTTCAGGTGACTGAATCGGCCGTCGCGATCGATACGACTACGGCGCAGATCCAAACGACGTTTGAAACTAAGGAAATTTCGGATCT
>JAVKSW010000211.1:0-5185 GCA_039583505.1 Bryobacteraceae bacterium
CAACGGCCGCAACATCATCGGGTTGGCGGCATTGGGTACCGGCGTTTCGAGCGCCCTGCCGAGTTTCAATCAACCCACCTCCGTTACCGCGGACAACAACATCAGCTTCAACGGAGAACGTGCGAACCATAACGAATGGCTGATCGATGGCGGAGAGAACTACGATCGCGGCTCCGGCGGCAAGATCTCAACCATGCCTTCGCAGGACGCCATCAGCGAGTTTCGCGTCATGACCAGCAACTACAGCGCGGATTACGGCTTCGCTTCCGGCGGGACGGTGTCGATGATCTTGAAATCCGGCGCCAGGGACTTTCACGGCCAGCTTTGGGAGTTTCTTCGCAACAACGATCTTGATGCGAACAACTACATCGCCAACCGCAACAGCCAGCCCGTCCCCGTGCTGAAATACAATGTCTACGGCTATAACCTCGGCGGTCCCATCTACATCCCCGGTCATTACAACAAAGATCGCAACAAGACCTTCTTTTTCTGGAATCAGGAATGGCGAAGCGATATTCAGGGAAGCCAGAGCAGCACCATCACCGATCCGACACCGGCGGAGCGCAGCGGCATTTTCCAGTCGCCCATTATGGTTCCGACAGACCCGAGGGTCCAAGCAGCCGGCTATGCTGCGGGAACCCCTGGCCGACCAAACTACTTCCCGAATAACACGATCCCCAGCAATTTGATCAACCCACAGGCGTCGGCTTTGCTAGGAGCGGGCATTTTTCCTAACCCGACGTCTTACACTTCCAGCGGAGTAGGCCAGTACAGCTCCGCCCCCGCCGAACCGCTGAAAGTCCGTGAGGAAGTCCTCCGCATCGATCACAACTTCAACGACAAGGTCTCGCTGATGGGTCACTTCGTCGACGACATGACCAATCAAAACTTCGCGACTACCTTATGGAATAACACCAACGTCCCGAGCGTCGGCAGCAGTCTGACCAGCCCCTCTTATTCCGCGGTTATTCGCCTGACGGACATGATTAGTCCGACCGCGGTCAATGAGTTGAATCTGCAGTATGACGGCAATCGGATTCTCATTCATCCCACCGGCCTGTATTCGGCGCCCTCGAGCATTAACCTTCCGCAGTACTTCACCGGCGATAACCTGAACCGTCTGCCGAACATCAACATTGGCGGGGCTTACGGAATTAATTACGGCCCGTATTGGCAGCCTTGGTGGAATGCTTATGACAACTACCAGGCTGGCGACGATATCACTATCACCAAAGGCAATCACAGCATGAAATTCGGCGGCACTTTCATGTTGTTCCGGAAAAACCAGGACGGGTTCACGAATACGGAGGGAACTTACGCCTTCGACGGCTCTGCCACGGGTAACGCTTTCGCCGACTTCCTGTTAGGCGACGCTTCTAATTATGCGGAAGCAAGTGCTCAGCCGCGCATTCACACCCAGGCCACAGGATTCGGCATCTACGCGCTTGACAACTGGCATGCCAGCAGCCGTCTCACCGTGAATCTTGGCCTCCGCTATGAGGGAATTCCGCAGACGAATGTTCTCGACAATGGGGTTGCCAACTTCTATCCCAATCGCTACAATTACGCGAACGTGCCGTCTTTCACAGCAAGCGGCGCCTTGAATCCCTTCACGGCAGGCGGTGCTCTGGCGCCTGGCTTCGCGTTCGTGCCGGGAACTTCCGTGCCGTACTACGCCAACGGTCTTGGACTTACCGGCCAACCCGGGACGCCGCGCCAGTTCGTACAGAACCACTGGAACAATTGGGGCCCTCGCGTCGGCTTCGCCTATGACGTCGGCGGCAATGGCAAGACGGTCATTCGCAGCGGGTTCGGGATGTTTTACGAACGCATTCAGGGCAACGACCTTTACAACATGATCGGCAATCCGCCATTCGCGGTCACCCCCAGCGCAAACAACGTCTACCTGAACAACCCGAACGCCAGCTACACCAACGGCAGTAATGCCACCACCCCGGTCTTCCCCGCCGGTTTAGGTCAAGCACTCGCCTATAACCAGTTCAAAATTCCTACCGCCATGCAGTGGAGCTTCAATATCCAGCAGCAACTCGCCGCCAACTCCATACTGTCGGTCGCCTACGTCGGCAACGAAAACTATTATCAGCCGGATGTACGCAACATCAATACCCCTCTCCCCGGTGGCTATTTTCAGAACTCTGTCGCAAGCGGAGCTTTTCCGATCAACGCGAACAGCCAGCTTTACAACATCTACCCTGGGTTCTCCAATATTCCGCTCGTCGAGGATGCGACCAACTCTCATTACGAGTCGTTGCAGGCAGGACTGACGGTTCGCGATTGGCATGCCCTGACCATCAATCTTGGTTACACCTGGTCACATGTCATCGACTACATGTCTCAGGATCTCGGCGGGAATATCAACGGGAACACGATGGATAACCAGAGCGTGATCACGGATCCGTTCAATCGGGCCTATGACTATGGCTCGGGCGATATGAACCGTACGCAGATCTTCACCATCGCCTACATCTACGAGCTGCCCTTCTTCCGGAACTCGAACAGCGGGTTGGTGAAGAGTGTTTTGGGCGGATGGGAACTCTCCGGCATCACAACCGCCGAAACCGGCTTCCCCATTACGGTTTACATGCCGAACGGCAACTCGGTTGGACTCGGAACCAATCAAACTCGCAACCGTCCCGATGTCGTCGGCCCGATGACTTACCCGGGTACCTTCTCTAATTGGTTTTCGACTTCGTCTCTCGCTGCGCCGGCAAACGGCATGTTCGGAACTCTCGGCCGCGGCGCAATCATCGGCCCCGGACGGCAGAACTGGGACATGACCTTGCTAAAGAAATTCGCGCTCGGTTTCCGCGAAGGCGCGAACCTCGAATTCCGTGCCGATGCATTCAACGTGTTCAACCACACCCAGTATGCCGGCGTAGGAACTACTTACGGTCAGAGCACACTAGGACAAGTAACCAGCGTGTACGATCCGCGTGTTCTGCAGTTGGGTTTGACTCTGAGCTTCTAATTTCAATCTGAGCTTCTGATACGACTTGAGCCCGCAGGTTCGCCCGCGGGCTTTTTTCGTCCACTCCCTCTCTTGACGTCTTGGGCCCTTCTGCTAATATTTTAGCAGGTTGCTAAATTTTACGCAGCCGGTCGATTGCGGGCATCCATGGCAAAACATGCTTCCGAAACAGGTCTCTCGCGCCGGGAGCGCCAAATCATGGATCTTCTCTTCGCCGCCGGTAGCGCCACCGGCCAGGAAATCCAGCAGCAACTGCCCGACCCGCCCAGCTATTCGAGCGTACGCACCGTGCTTCGCATCCTCGAGCGAAAGGGCTATGTCCAGCACCGCGAAGAAGGCCTGCGCTACGTCTACGAGCCTGCGGTCGAGCGCGAGGCCGCCCGCAAGTCGGCACTCGAACGGTTGCTGCACACCTTCTTCAATGGGTCCGCTCAGCAGGCCGTGACAGCGCTGCTCGACCCCAGGATCTTTCGGATCAGCCGCGAAGAATTGGACGAAATCGCGGAAGTCGTCGAGCGCGCCCGGCGGAAGCGATCATGAATCCCGCGCTGCTGCTCATCGACATTACCATCCTTCTTGCGCTCGCCGCACTGTTTCTTCCGCTGATGCGCACAACCACCGCCGCTTCACGTCACTTCCTCTGTATCGCGGCACTGGCCTTCGCGCTTCTCATACCCGCGCTGTCGTTGCTCCCCGCTGCGCCGGCCGCGCGCGTGTTCACTTTCGTGACTCGCGCCTCTACGGCGACATCATTCGCCGCTCCCGCGCCCATGAGGTGGCTGAGCATCGTTTGGATAGGCGGCGCAATCCTGATGATTACCCGGTTTTTGAGCGGCGTTATCTATCTCCGCCTTAGAACACGGTTGCCGGAATCTCGCCTTGCGCTACCCGGTGAGCTCGCGAGCTTGCTCCGGGCGCACGGAATCGCGGCGCGCCTGGCGCCCGTAACTACACCCGTCGTGTGGGGATGTTTCCGGCCCGAGATTCTTCTGCCTAAAAGCGTTTCCGCATGGCCGGAAGAGCGGCTGCGCATCGCCGTTCTCCATGAGGTGGCCCATGTCCGCCGAGGCGACCTGTGGACCGTGCTCATTTCCGCCGCGGCACAAATCGTCTACTGGTTCCATCCGTTGGTCTGGTGGATCTCGACACAAGCCGCGGGAGCTCAGGAACTTGCTTGCGATGATCGCGTTCTTGACACCGGCGTCGCCCCGCCCGAGTACGCCGCCTTGCTCGTCGACACCGCGCGGCATCTCCCCCCGTCTGTTCTGCTCGGCTGCCCCATGGCCAGCCGTTCCAATCCACTTAGAGGTCGAATCATGCACATACTTGAACCGCGTTCCAAATCTCGCCCCGGACCCTGGTCCCGCGGCTTGGCCTGGCTTTTCCCGGCTCTCTTAATTGGCACCGGGCTGCTGGTTTCGGCAGCTTCGGGTCAATCCACCGCTTCGCATCAAGAGAAGATCTACAAGATCGCGGGCGATGTAAGACCTCCCATTCCTATCAGTAAAAATGAGCCTCGGTACACTGACGCCGCACGCGACGCCAAGATCCAGGGTCCGGTCACTGTTTCGATGATCATCAACAAATCAGGCATTCCGCGGGATGTTACCGTCGTCCAGAGTCTCGATCCTGGCTTGGACAAGAATGCGGTTAAGACTATCCGGCAATGGCGTTTTCAGGCGGCCACCAAAGACGGACAGCCCGTCTCGGTCAGAGTCTCGGTCATCGTGAATTTCAGGTTGAAATAACTGTCGTGCGTGCGCGGTTTTCCTCGCAAGCCGCGCATTCGTCCAAGGCGCTCAGGGCATCTTAAAGGAATCGTCAAAGGTCAGCTCGACCTGGACCGTTTTCCCCGGGGCAACCTCGATCGGTTCCGGCTTTCCCGGCGTTTTGCTGTACACCCCGAGCGACGAGCCCGATGGCGGCGGCCCGGATTGCGCGTCCCAGTTCCCGCTTGGATCATACACGCTGCTCGCGTATACCGGCGAGGTCGTTGTAGTTATCTCGACAACGCCATCTTTCGACGCGCTGGATCCTCCCGCTATGGGCATCCCCGCGTTACCCGACATGAACTCCGGCGTGTCCCAGAGAGCCACGTGAATCTTGTGTTTTTCATCGACCGTTCCCGATCCGGTGTAGTTCAACTTCACCCTCACGGTTCGGCTACCCGAATTTTTGTCCTGCGCCCCGGCGTGC
>JAVKSW010000212.1:0-5181 GCA_039583505.1 Bryobacteraceae bacterium
GATGAAATCTCCGCCGATGCCGAGCTCCACGTTTCCAATATCCACAACTTGACGAGCACCGCGAATTCCGGCGAGATACTCAGAAGACCCGGGGGTGACGCTCTGGACTAGCAATCCACCACGGCGCGGCAAGCCCAAAGCGTCGGCGAGATCACCAGCCACGTATTCCGTTGTGATTGCGATTTTGGGCCGTTCCGTGATCCGCCCGGCCTGGTAGTCGCTGAGCAACGCTTTCGCGCGATTAATCGGCAGGGCGAAACCGATGCCGATATTCGTGCGGCCCAGAATCGCGGTGTTGATGCCGATGACACTGCCGTTCGAATCAAGCAGGGGACCGCCGCTGTTTCCGCCGTTGATGGCCGCGTCCGTCTGAATCATTCCTTCCAACTGCTGATCCGTTTCGCTATCGATCTTCCGGCCGATGGAACTGACGACGCCCACGGTCAGTGTCCCTTCGAGCCCGAAAGGATTGCCGATGGCGAGCACCTTTTGACCCACTTGCAGGTGATCGGAATCGCCGAGCCGCAAAAAGTCGACGCGCTTCTTCGGGTTGATTTTGATGAGCGCGAGGTCGTCGGACCGGTCCGTATCGAGCGCTCGCGCGTAGTACTGCGTCTGGTCCGATAGGGTGACTTGAATGCGACTGCTCCCGGAAATGACGTGAAAATTTGTCAGGATAAAACCTGCATCGTTGATCAAGAAGCCGGAACCAAGACTCTGCGATGCGACCGGCTGGAAGAAAAAATCACGGCGTACCGCGGTGCTGGTGATATAGACAGTCGCCAGCCGCGCGGCTTTATAGATATCGATGTTATTCTGCTCTTCCGGAGTGAGACCGGCGCCGCGAACGGCAACGGGCTGAGACCAAGTCGATGCGGTGCGCAACAACGGGGCGGTGAGTTGTCGAAGGCTCCAACTTGCTTGCGAGGTGAGCCACACGAATCCGCACGTGATCAGCACGGCCAGCAAAAAGCTTCGCCATCTCATGCGGGCCGACCTTGCGCCAGGCTTTTCAACTCAGCATAAATGCGCGCTATCTGCAGAACCGTGTGCTCCTTGGAGCCGCTGGTGTCCACTACATAGTGAGCGTATTTTCTTTTCTCTTCAACGGGCATTTGCTTCTCCAGTCGCGCCAGCACCTGTTCCTGCGTAAGATGGTCTCGCTTCATGCCGCGGGCAATCTGCGTCTCCAAATCGCACGCGGTGAGAATCAGCCGGTCGAAAACTTTGTAACGCTCAGTCTCTATCAGGATAGCGGCTTCAATCACCGCCACGCCCTGCGGGTCCTCCCGTGCAAAGCTGTCCAGCAACTGTTTCTCCAGGCGAAAGACCGCAGGATGCACAAATCCGCTGAGCTTCTCCAGCAACTCCGGGGAATCGAATACGATTGCTGCCAGTTTTTTGCGATCGATAATGCCGTCCTCGGCCAGAATGTCGCGGCCGAATGCCTGGATGACATCGGGATAGGCCGCACCGTCGGGGAGCAGCACGCGATGACCCAGTTCGTCGGCGTAGATGACGTGGCAACCGAGATGCTCCAGCTCTCGCGCAACGAAGGTTTTGCCACTGGCATAGCCGCCCGTCAGGCCGACTTTGAACATGCGAGTCGTCAGCCGGCGTTGTGCCAGATCGTGCCGTCCGCCAAACCTACGGTGTTGGACATCAGCATCGCGATGGTCAACGGACCGACGCCACCCGGGACGGGCGTATAAGCGGAGGACATTTCCTTCATGGGTAAGGGCTCCACATCGCCCACCAACGCACTGCCGTTTTTGGCGAAGCTGGCGAGGCGAGGCGCGTCATGCGCAAATAGCCGCCGCACTTCGCTTTCGTCCGTCAAGCGGTTCATGCCGACATCCACGATGACAGCGCCAGGCTTGATGTAGTCGCCCGTGATCATAGCCGGCTTGCCAATCGCCGCTATTAATATGTCTGCGCTGCGGCACTCCGCCGGAAGATTCTGCGTACGCGAGTGGCAAATCGTCACCGTCGCATTCTGGTGCAGCAGCATCAACGCCATCGGTTTCCCGACAATGTCGCTGCGTCCGACGACCACGGCCTTCTTGCCAGCGATCGGTATTTTGTATCGCTTTAACATCTGCATGATGCCCGCCGGGGTGCAGGCGCGCGGCGCCGGTTTGTTCTGAACAAGGCAACCCAACGCATGGGCTCCGAAGCCGTCGACATCCCGCATTGGATCGACGTACGCGGTGACCGCGGCCACATCGATGTGCCTGGGCAGCGGCATCTGAATCAAGATGCCATGCACGGAGCGATCGCTCGTGAGCGGAAGAATCTGCTGGATGAGATCCTCGGTTGTGATATCTCCGGGCGGGGTGATCTCGATACTGCGGATACCCAGCTCCTCGCAGGTCTTGATCTTGCTGCGGACATAGATTTTGGAAGCGGGATCGTCGCCGACCAGAACCACGGCTAATCCCGGCGTACGTCCCGCCGCGCGAAGCGCTTCAATGCGCGGCCTGAGCTCGCCTAAAATCTCCTGATTAATCTTCTTCCCGTCGAGTGCCACCCCACTCATGCACTCGTGAGGATAGCAGAGGGAGAACGCTTCTCGACGAGACGCACGGCGGCCAGTAAACTCTCGACAAGTCTCACTCCGCTGCCACTGGCGAAGGCTGCCAATGGAACTGAGACGCCTGTTGCCGGATTGCGGCAGAACACGCGGTCTCCCCAATTTCGGCGAACTTCCATTCCGGGATAATCCCGCAAGACGTCGAGCACCATACGTGCGATGCGCAGTTTTCGGCATTGCCGGTATTGGGGCATCAAGACGATATGGCTGAATCGCTGGTAGCGGACTTCACGTGCGAATTCCTGGATGGTCGTGCCGCGCGATAAATTCACGATCGCGTTCGGCTCCAGGCCATGTCGATCGCCTCCTGCAACTACTGGCAGGTTTACACCTCGGCCGAACCGGATGACGCGCTCGTTCTCGCTCCACGAGCGCAGGCCGTTCACTTCGAGTGCATGAATATCCGGCGCATGCCGGTTTAGTAAATTGCGGAGGGTCGCGACGTGTTCGGCGCGGCCAATTCCTTTTTCGTCCCACAGCGGATGATTCACAACCACGAGAACCTCCGGATCCGAGTTCAGCATGCGCAGCAGGCCCGCGAGCTTCTTTGGTTCGGGGTTCGAGGTGAAATCGGCCATTTCGCTCATGATTGACTCCGCTTGAGCGCGCCGCAGGTTATGCACGCCAAAATGGAAAAATGTTGACCCGAACGGTACGGTCCATTCGGTTGAGATGGGCGCGTCGCGGAATCGATCTAAAACCCGGAGCAGCATTCCCGCCCGGATATTGTCGTGATCGGTGAGTGAAACCAGTGCCGGTATTCCGAACTGCGCCTCAATCTGTTTTTGTTCGAGCCTGTACGCTTGGCGGGCCGTCAGGGGCGGTGTCCAGAAGCCGTTTCGAAGGTCGAGGCCGTAGTGCTTCACGATCCAGCCGGGGACCACATCGAGGCTTTCCTGGGAATACATGGTGTGGCTGTGCAGCGAGACGCCTGAGCGGAACTCTTTTGGAGGGAACGCGTCGCGCCAAAAGAACTGCAACTGCGTGGTCGCTGTCACATACATGGATTCAACCTCGCCCCTACTGTCGAGCAGCAGTGTTGCGGCCAAATATTCAGGCAGTTACAAGCCGGTTAAAACATTTGCAACCAAGACTGTTCTGGAGGTAAGGGAAACACGTTGGGAGGCGAAATATATTTCTGGAATAGCAATCTACTACTCCAAAAGCATGTAGTTCCTTCGGAACATAGAAAGGAGTTGCGCAATGCACCAGGATGACGAGGCTACCGGCTGTGCTGGGAATGGCGGTTCGGAACAGGATAAAGCGAGTGGACACGGGAGTGCCAAGCCAGAGGTCAATCGCCGCGCATTCCTGGGAATGGGTTCGTTGGGCGGTACCGCGTTAGCCGCTTTGGGCAGCGCCGGATCTGTTTTCGCGAGAGATGGTGGGGATGACACGGACGGGGACTCCGATGACCTGGAGGAACTCAGCATTGCACAACTGCAGGCGGCGATGTCGTCCGGAAGCCTCACAGCGGTAGAGATTGTTCGGAGATATTTGGCTCGGATTGACAGGCTTGACCGCAACGGTCCTGAGCTGAATGCCATTCTCCAGCTCAATCCCGATGCAATTGCGATCGCGGGTGCATTGGATAGGGAACGTAGAGTCAGAGGACCTCGCGGTCCGCTGCACGGAATACCAGTTCTGCTGAAGGGCAATATCGACACTGCGGATAGGATGATGACAACTGCAGGTTCGCTGGCGTTGGTCGGGCCTGCGCCGTCTCAGGATTCAACTGTCGCGGCCAGACTGCGCGCGGCGGGCGCGGTCATTCTGGGCAAGACGAACCTCAGTGAGTGGGCCAACTTCCGTTCGACGCGCTCAACGAGCGGCTGGAGCGGCGTCGGAGGCCAAACAAATAACCCGTACGTAATCGATCGAAACCCGAGCGGATCCAGCGCAGGGTCAGCGGCTGCAATCTCGGCGAATTTCTGTGCCGGATCATTGGGCACGGAAACGGATGGTTCGATCGTGAGTCCAGCAAACAATTGCGGCGTCGCGGCGATCAAGCCAACGGTCGGGTTGACCAGCCGCGCGGGTGTTGTTCCTATTTCGCACAATCAAGATACTGTCGGCCCACACGGACGGACGGTGGCCGATGCGGCAGCGGTGCTGGGCGCGTTAGTGGGAGTGGATCCTCGCGATCCTTTTACTTCTGCGAGCGCAGGTAAGTTCTATACCGATTACACGCAGTTCCTCGATCCGAATGGGTTGCAAGGAGCGCGCATCGGGGTGTTGCGCAAATACGTTACCGGCTACAGTTATTTCACAGACGCAATTTTCGCCGCGGCCTTGCAAGCGCTGCAAAACGCCGGGGCGACACTGGTGGATCCGGCCGACCTTCCGACCGCCGATGAAATTCAGAACAATTCGCCGGAATTCACCGTTCTGATTTACGATTTCAAGAACGATATCAACGCTTATCTGGCAACGCGGACGGGGCTTTCGGTGCACACGCTCGCCGATCTGATCGCTTTCAATACCGACCATGCCACGCAAGAAATGCGGTACTTCAAGCAGGAGATCTTCGAGCTGGCTGAAGCCACGACTAATTTGACGGATCCAGTCTACCTGCAGGCATTGGCTCT
>JAVKSW010000213.1:0-5171 GCA_039583505.1 Bryobacteraceae bacterium
GGCGGCGGCTATGGCGTCGAATTGAAAAATAACCTGCGTAAGCTGTATGGATGCGAAGTTCATTTCTCCGGCCGAGGCGAAATGATTCCCAACGACGACAGCTACTGCGACATCGATCCGTCTGTTATCGATCAATGGGGCATTCCCGTTCTGCGCTTCCATTTCAAATGGAGCCAGGACGAAATCCTGCAAGCGCGCCACATGCAGGAAACCTTTCAAGAGATCATCCACACCATGGGGGGCACCGTTACACGCAGCTACGATGCCAGCCAAAACTGGGGCATTGCGCGTGGGGGGGAAATTATTCATGAAGTCGGCGCTACCAAGATGGGCGACAACCCCAAGACCTCAGTGCTGAACAAGTACTCTCAGGCTTGGGATGTCAAAAACCTTTTCATTACGGACGCGGCGCCGTTTGTCAGCAACGCCGATAAGAATCCAACCCTCACCATCTCGGCGCTCGGCTGGCGAACGTCGGAATACATAGCCGACCAGGTGAAAAAGTTGAACGTGAAGGTGTAACGTGGCAGAAAAAATCCAACCCAGCACTCCGCAAGAGCAGGCGCCCGGCGTCAGCCGCCGCGACCTGTTCCACATCATCGGTTCCGTTCCGGCAGTCGCTGTATTAGCGGCGAATTCCGACGCGGCCCAGACTCACGATGCGCATGCGCATCTCGCTGCACATTTCGCCTCCGCGGGAAAAACACCGTACCAGCGGAAGACCTTTGACGACCACCAGTGGCAGACCGTACGCGTTCTCTGCGATCTCATTATTCCCGCCGACGAGCATAGCGGCAGCGCGACCGACGCCGGTGTTGCCGAGTTTTTGGACGATTGGATCGCATTCCGGACTGAACAGGACGATAACCAGGATTTCGAAGCCGAGATCCTGGGCGGATTGATGTGGCTCGATCGCGAATCGAACCGCCTCTTCCAAAAAGATTTTGCCGGCGCTTCCGTCGGGCAGCAAAAGCAAATTCTCGATCGCATCGCGTACCCGCACAAAGCGGCGCCGGCGGATCAGGCGTGGGCGCGCTTCTTCAGCCAGTTCCGCAGCCTGACGATCAGCGGCTACTTCTCGAGCAAAATGGGCGTCGCCGCTCTGCCCTATCTCGGCAACACCTTGGTCGTCGACTGGAAAGGTTGCGACCCTAAGGTCTGGGCCATCCTCGAAGAGCGCATGAAAAACGGCTACAACGGCATTCTTGAATCCAAGCCGTGGTCCGACGCGTCCTGACGCCTCGCGCTATCTCGTGGCGCTACGGGTTCGGCGTTGTGAAGATTTCCTGTGCTTTGAGTGCATCTCGTTCGGCTTCCCAGAGCGGCCCCGATCGTGATGTGCGCGATCTCGCATCACTCGCGCCGCTGCGGCAGGAGGACTGGATTCGCCGCGCGCGGAGCTTTCCGCGAAGGCACTGAGCATTGCCGGTGAGAGTTCGCGGCGCACCAGACGTATTTTACATTCGCGTTCGATGCGGCTGATCTCTCCACGTTCGGATTTCGAGCTGAACGTGGAGGCCGATCCGCCCTGCCCCGCGCGGCCTGTACGACCGACCCGGTGGATGAAATCCTCCGGCGCTTGCGGCAGATCGAAGTTCACAACGTGGCCGACGCTGTCGACGTGAATGCCGCGGGCGGCAACGTCGGTCGCCACCAGCACACGATAGCGGCCTTCGCGGAACCCGGCGAGCGCCTGGTTGCGCTGATTCTGGGTGCGGTCGCCGTGCATCGCCACCGCGCGCACACCCGATGCCGAAAGTTTCTTGGCCAGCCGGTCTGTGCCGTGCTTGGTACGGGCGAAGACCAGAAACGATCCCTCTTCCTGCGTGAGCATGTGCCGCAGCAGGCCCATCTTTAAATCGCTCTCCAGTTCGTAGAGATGCAAGTCGACCTGATCCGGTGGTTTGGAAGTAGCGCCATCGACCGCGATGCGAACCGGATTTTTGGAATGGCGCTGAATCAGACGCTCGACGGTTTTATCCATGGTGGCGGCAAAAAACAGACTCTGGCGCGTCTTCGGCAACACCGAAAGAATCTTTTCGATGGCGGGAAGGAAGCCCATGTCGAGCATGCGGTCCGCCTCATCCAGGACAGCCGTAGTCACGGCGGTGAGATCGATGAGATTACGGCTGAGAAAATCCTCGAGCCGGCCTGGCGTCGCAATCACGACCTGCGCGCCTCGCCTGAGGGCATGCAGTTGTGTTTGCTCGCTGAGGCCGCCGACCACCACCGCGCACCGCAGACCGGTGTTGATCGTGAGTTTTTCGAAGCTGCTGGCAATCTGGAGCGCGAGTTCGCGCGTTGGCGCAAGAATCAAGGCCCGAACGGAAGATGACCCGCGCCGGTCCTCTTTGCCTGCGGCCGCTTTCGCAAGTTTTTCGATAAGCGGGATCAGAAACGCGAGCGTTTTCCCCGTGCCGGTCTGAGCGGTGGCGACAACGTCGACACCCGTCAGAGCGGGAGGGATGGATTGGGCCTGCACGGGAGTTGCCTGCACGAAGCAGTGGCGTGCCAGGTTGTGGTCCAGACACGGATTGAGTGAGAGTTCAGAGAATTTGTTCATAAAGGACGAAATGTGCCGAGTACCGGCGAGGCGTCCTTTAAGAACTAAACGGAAGGTTCAATTAGGAACCGACCAGATTCGCGGGAGAGGAGTAACAACCACTCGAGCAAAGGACGAATGCGGGCAGAAGACGTCTTAAGAATAGCAGAAATTCAGACCTAAATGCAGACACTGACGAGGGCCGCAGCCGCCGAGTGTACCCTAATGGTTCGCGTCGGAGGCGATTTTTCTTCGTTGCAGCGCATTTTGAATCATCAGGTACTCGCCTAGGTTATCGGTCGTCACCAAGCCCACCAGGCTGCCGTCCTGCAGCACCGGCATGACGCGCGACGGGGATGCGGCCAAGCGTTGCAGCACCGCTTCCAGCATCTCGTTGGACTCCGCCGTATCGAATTCGCGCTGCATCACCGTCGTTACCAGTTGCTCGGTGCCGTGTTGGACCAGGCCGGCGACCAGATTCGATCTCGTCAAAATGCCCATGACGCGATCGCCCCACATCACGGGAAAATCGTGCTGTGAGCCTTCGAGCATCATCTTTACCGCATCACCGAGTGTTTGATTCGTCGTCAGCGTGCCGAAGCGCGTCTGCATGGCCGCCCGGATCGGTATCCCCGAAAAAGCCTCTTTGATTTGGACCGAGTGCGCCTCGTGCGCCGCCCCGATCCATACGAAAAACGCGATGAACACCAGAAAGGGATCGCGGAACAATCCAATCAGCCCGAACACCAGCGCCAGTCCCTGCCCCACTGCCGCGGCTGCCTGCGTGGCTCGCACATGATCCATACGCGTGGCCAGCAGCGCGCGCAGCACCCGGCCGCCATCCATTGGAAACGCCGGAATGATGTTGAAGATGGCCAGCGCCAGGTTGGCAACCAGCATGCGCTCGAAAAATGGGCCGCCCGTAATGCTCAGTCCCGTTACGGGTTTAAACCCGGAAGTCAGAAACAAGGCCAGGTATATGGCCGCCGCGATCGCCACGTTGACCAGCGGTCCGGCTACAGCCACCCAGAACTCCTGCCAGGGTTTGTCCGGCATGCGCTCGAAGCGCGACACCCCGCCGATCGGCAACAGCGTGATGTCTTTGGTCGGGATGCCGTAGTGCCGCGCAGTCAGCGCGTGTCCGAACTCATGCAGCACCACGCACGCGAACAGCGCGAGGATGAAGATCACTCCGCTCGCCACCGCCTGCAGGCTGCGGCCTTCCAGCCAATGCAGCACTACTACCCACAGGATCAGCAGGAAGAACGTGGCGTGAACGTAGAGATCGATTCCGGCAAATCTTCCGATTCTCCACGACCACCGCATCCTCCCTGCTTACCGCCAGAGCAGGCGTGAACGCCTACTTCGTGCTTTTACTTTTCTCTAAATCGCGGGCTGTCTGGAGATGCTTCTGCAATGTGGGAAGCGCCTGGGTTGCGTAGTTCTTTACGTCGGTGTTCTGCCCATCTGCCGCCTCTTTCTGGTATTGGGCGATTGCCTTGGTGTGACCCGCTACCATCTCCTGGAGGAACTTCCGGTCGAATGCCGCGCCTTTCAGCTTGTCAAATGGAGCAATCATTCTGTTCCTTTCGGCATCGAGGCCCTTCGGCACCGTTCCTCCAGCCTTCGCCGCCGCGGCGCTCAACTGCTGGTAATCGCTCGTATGGTCCGTCACCAGCGTCTGCCCGAAATCTTTGACGCCCTGCGCCGTGCCGCGATCTTGAGCCAGCTGCCCCACGTGGGCCTCCATCATGTCGGTTTGGGCAGCGGTGTTGATGAATTGCTGGTCAGTGGTGCTGAGCGTGCCCGTCTGCGAAAACCCCGGCAACGCGCACAAACCAGCACAGCAGAAAGCTATGGCAATACTTCTCTTGTTCCTCATCGTTACGCTCCTAATTGGATTAGTGGATCCTCTCTTGCACACTTAAACCCGGCCTGTCGAGGAACAGCCCGGATGTCCGCAGTTGCACGCAATCTCGGGTGTCTTGCCCGCTCCCTCGCAAGACGTGCTGCAGTAATCGCTGCCCTCCTTTGCCTGGCATTTGCAAGGCGGGTGGGCGCATTTCTTGTTTTCGGCCATAAGGTCCTCCGCAGGATGGACTCCTGGATTGGCCGAAATGGTCACACGAAACTATCGCGCAGTGAGCAAATTAGCGAGTGAGGTTTCCCGCAAACGTCAGTCAGGCACCCGCAATTGCCGCAGTCCTGAGCGCGCCCGGGCTGACGCGGCTACGCGCAGAGCCACTTCGTCAGCGTGAACCAAAACGCGCGCCATGGTCCGGTTGGCGCTCTGGCCACATTCGGCCGCCGTGCCGCTCGAGGACTCGGCGGCAGATGACCAGACCCAACCCCGTCCCCGGAACGTCCTCGTACACTTGCAGCCGTTTGAAAGGAGCGAAGATCCGTTCCGCGTAATCCGGCTTGAAGCCGCTGCCGTTGTCTGCCAGATGGAAGCGCCACTCTCCGCACTTCTCCTCCACTGCCAAATGAATCTTCACAGGCCGGTTTCTACAGCGATATTTCAGGCTGTTGCTCAAAAGATTTTGCAGTAGTCTGGGAAACTGCACTTCATTGCCGCGCACCTCGGGTAAAGGATCGTGCGTGATGGTCGCTGAATACTGTCACACTC
>JAVKSW010000214.1:0-5151 GCA_039583505.1 Bryobacteraceae bacterium
ACGTTGTCGATGGCGATGGATTCGTCACCGGACACGGACTGATTCACGGCCGGCGGATGTTCGTCTTCGCACAAGATTTCACGGTTTCCGGCGGGTCGCTATCCGAAGCTAATGCTCAGAAGATCGTCAAGCTGATGGATCTCGCGCTGAAAACCGGAGCGCCGATCATCGGGTTGAACGATTCCGGCGGCGCGCGCATTCAAGAGGGCGTCGTTTCGCTCGCCGGCTACGCGGATATCTTTCTGCGCAACACTCTCGCTAGCGGTGTCGTGCCGCAAATCTCAGCCATCATGGGCCCCTGCGCGGGCGGTGCCGTGTATTCGCCGGCGCTGACGGATTTCGTGTTCATGGTCGATCGGACCAGCTACATGTTCGTGACCGGGCCGGATGTGATCAAGACCGTGACCCACGAAGATGTGACAAAGGAAAACCTGGGCGGCGCGGTCACGCATAACTCCACCAGTGGTGTTGCCCATTTTCTTGCGGCGGACGATGAAGATTGCCTACGCGGCATTCGCGAACTGGTCCGTTTTCTGCCGCAGAACAATCTGGACGGTGTGCCGCGGGTGACGACGAAAGATCCCGAAGACCGCGCGGACCGTGAACTCGATACGCTTATTCCGGCGGAATCAAACCAGCCATACGACATCAAAGATGTGATTGCACGCGTTGTGGACGATGGTGACTTCTTTGAGATTGCGGAGCATTTTGCGCGCAACATTGTGGTTGGCTTCGCGCGAATGGCCGGCGAGGCGATTGGAATCGTGGCGAATCAGCCCGCACATCTGGCAGGCTGTCTCGATATCGACTCCTCGGTGAAGGGGGCGCGCTTCGTCCGCTTCTGTGACGCTTTTCAAATTCCAATCCTTACGTTTGAGGATGTGCCCGGCTTCTTACCGGGGACGGCGCAGGAGTTCGGAGGCATCATCCGGCACGGCGCCAAGCTACTTTACGCGTATGCGGAAGCCACCGTTCCGAAGATCACCGTCATCACGCGTAAAGCGTATGGCGGCGCCTACTGCGTGATGGGATCCAAGCATCTGCGGACCGACATTAATTTCGCATACCCGACGGCCGAGATCGCGGTGATGGGTCCGGAGGGCGCGGTGAACATTCTGTACAAGCGCGACCTGGACGCCTCCAAGAATCCGGAGCAAAGCCGGCAGGAAAAAATAGAAGCGTACCGCGACCGTTTCGCGAGTCCGTTCGTTGCCGCCGAGCGCGGTTACCTCGACGATGTGATCGAGCCGCACGAAACCCGCCCGAAGGTGATTCGCGCGCTCAAAATGCTTGCGAATAAAACTGACACCATGCCGCGCAAGAAGCACGGAAATATACCGCTCTAGGCAACTGCAGGAACTCCGCGAGGCGAGCTGAGCTACTCCCCGGAATCGCTGCCGACTTTCAGCACTGCCAAAAACGCTTCCTGCGGAATCTCGACGCGGCCCACGCGTTTCATTCGACGTTTGCCCTCTTTTTGCTTCTCGAGAAGTTTGCGCTTGCGGGTGATGTCGCCGCCGTAGCATTTCGCTAGAACGTTCTTACGCATGGCCGAAATGGTCTCGCGGGCGACGATTTTCGTTCCGATCGCCGCTTGCAGAGCCACTTCGAACATCTGCCGTGGAATCAGCTTGCGCAGCCGTTCGATCAGCGCTTTTCCGCGATCATAGGCAAAGTCGCGATGCACGATCATCGACAGTGCATCGACGGGCTCGCCTGCCACCAGCACATCCAGTTTCACCATGGGTGAAACACGATATCCCGACAAGTGATAATCGAGCGACGCATACCCGCGCGATGCGGATTTCAATCGATCGTAGAAATCCAGCACGATCTCATTCAGCGGCAATTCATACAGCAGAAGTACGCGTCCGGTGCCAATGTACTCAAATTTCTTCTGAACGCCGCGTTTTTCCTCCAGTAGTTTCAGAATCTCGCCGATGTATTCCTCGCGCGTGATGACGGTCGCGTCGATAATCGGCTCCTCCGTTTGTTTGATGGAGGAGGGTTCAGGAAATTTTTGCGGATTGTTGACCTCGACGACTTCATCCGCGGTCGTCGTGACGCGGTAGCGCACACCGGGAGCAGTGGTGATGAGATCTATTTCGAATTCGCGCTCGAGCCGCTCCTGTACGATTTCCAGATGCAAAAGGCCGAGAAAGCCACAACGAAACCCGAAGCCCAGTGCCGCGGAGCTCTCCGGCTCGAAATTGAAGGCGCTGTCGTTGAGCCGAAGTTTTTCGAGCGCGTCCCGCAGCAGGCCGTGTTCGTGCGATTCGACAGGGTAAAGTCCAGCGAACACCATCGGCTTGACTTCCTGGAATCCCGGCAGCGGTTCCGTCGCCGCGTTGGAGTCATCGGTGATCGTATCGCCGACCTGCGCATCGGAAACAGTCTTGATGTTTGCGAACAGAAAACCAGCTTCGCCCGCGGTCAGCTCATCGCAGGCTATCGGCTTGGGGGACTGGAAACCGACACCGTCCACTTCATGCGCGCTTCCGTTCGACCATAACCGGATCGTCTGGCCTTTTCGCAACGTGCCGTCGACGATGCGGGTCAGGATGATGACCCCGCGATATGGATCGAACCACGAATCGAAGATCAGCGCGCGCAAAGGAGCGTCTGGATCGCCCTTAGGCGCGGGAATGCGGTGGACAACGGCTTCCAGGATCTCCTTGATGCCGACGCCGTTCTTTGCACTGGCGAGAATCGCATCGGTTGCATCCAGACCGATCACCTGTTCAATCTGTTCGCGGATGCGTTCGGGCTCCGCCGAGGGCAGATCGATTTTGTTGATGACTGGTATGATTTCGAGATCGTGGCTCAGCGCGAGATACGTATTCGCGAGCGTCTGCGCCTCGACGCCTTGCGAAGCATCGACTACCAGCAGCGTTCCTTCGCAGGCCTGCAAGCTGCGCGAAACTTCATAGCTGAAGTCGACGTGCCCCGGAGTGTCGATCAGATTCAGCTCGTACGTATTGCCGTCTTCGGCCTTGTAGTTGAGGCGAACGGCATGAGCCTTAATCGTGATTCCGCGCTCGCGCTCGAGATCCATCGTGTCGAGCACCTGTTCCATCATTTCGCGTTGCGGAAGGGCGCCGGTATATTCGAGCAACCGGTCCGCAAGCGTGGATTTTCCGTGATCGATGTGCGCAATGATAGAGAAATTGCGTATAAGGCGGGGATCCATGTTGCGCTAGACTGAGGGGTAAACCGAATTATCCCATAGCAAGCGCGCCCAGCATTCTCGCGCTCGCGCCTGTTCATGCCTTACCCGACGTTTCAAGGATCACTGGATGCTGCGGATTTGCGCATCGGCGTCGTGATGAGCCGTTTCAATGAATTCATCACAGAGCAACTCGCGAAGGGCGCCTTGGACACGCTCGATAAGCGTGGATGCCCGCGCCAGAACATCAGTTTCGTGAAGGTGCCCGGGGCGTGGGAATTGCCGTTGGCCGCGAAGGTCTTGGCAGCGCATTGTGACGCTATCGTCGCGCTGGGCGCCGTCGTGCGCGGTGATACGCCGCATTTTGAATACGTCGCGAGCGCGGCGGCAGACGGCCTGAGACAGGTCAGCCTGGAAACAGGCGTGCCGATTGCATTCGGCGTGCTCACCACCGACGACGTGCAGCAGGCGATGGACCGCGCGGGCGGCAAGAGCGGCAACAAGGGTTCGGAAGCGGCCGAAGCGGCGATCGAGCTCGCGAACTTACTCAAACAACTCAAGGTGCAGCGTTAGTAATGGCGGCCCGGCATAGGTCCCGAAGACGAGCGCTACAGGTACTCTTCGAGTGGGACATGCGCGGCGAACCCATCGACCGAGCCATCGCGCATTACTACGACACGCTTTATTCGGAGGAGAGCGAAAGGCAGCCCAAGCCGGATAAATTCATGGAAGAACTGGCGCGAGGAACAGTTGCCAACGCCGTGCAGATCGACAAAAAGATCGAAGCGAAGTCGGAGCATTGGCGACTGGAGCGCATGCCCGTGGTGGACCGAAATATTCTACGGCTTGCCATCTACGAACTGAGCCAGCAAGCAGTTCCCGCGCCCGTGGTGATCGATGAAGCGCTGGAGCTGGCGCGCCAGTTTTCGAGCGATGAGTCGCTGCCGTTCATCAACGGACTGCTGGATGCAGTGCACCGGCAGACCTTAGCAGCCGGTGGTTAGCAACAATCGCGCCGTTCGCCGCACGAATGCAGCCCTGGTTCTCATCACCGCCTGTTGCGGTGTTTTCGTAGGCTTCGGCTCGGTTCTTGTTTTCACCTTCGGCGTGTTCCTCAAGCCACTGAGCAATACGTTCGGATGGACACGCGGGCAGATATCGCTGGCGTTCACGGTGGCAGCATTGTCAGTCGCGCTCTGCTCTCCTTTGATCGGCCACCTGCTTGACCGGTTTCCTGCGCGGCGAATCATTCTGCCATGCACCGCCATATATGGCATCGGTTTCGCTTCTCTCGGCCTGCTGACGCCCCATATAGGGCATCTTCTCGGCGTGTTCATCGCGCTGGGGATTATCGGAAACGGAACAACGCAACTCGGCTACGCACGCGTCGTGAGCGCCTGGTTCGATCGGTCGCGCGGCCGCGCCTTGGCGGCAGTGATGGCCGGATCCGGTGCTGGTTCCATCGTGTTTCCTCCCGTCGCTCAGGCTCTTATCTCGGCATACGGATGGCGTACCGCTTATGCAATACTCGGTGGCTTCATTCTTCTGCTTGGCCTTCCGCTCGCGGCCGCTTTCCTATACGAGCCGGAAGATAGCGTGACGGCACGGGCTTAAACACCCCATATCCGACAACCGGGAATTTGGGCCGATATTCGCAGCTTTCCGTTTCTTTGCCTCATTGTCGGCCTGTTGTTGTTCTCAGTGGCGACGAACGGATTGATTGCACACATGCCGGCGCTGCTGACTGATCGAGGATTCGCGTCTGTACGCGCGGCGAGTGTAGTTTCCGTCGTGGGACTCGCGTCGCTCGCCAGCCGCCTCGCGACCGGGCATCTGCTCGATCGATTCCCGGCACCGAGAGTGGTTGCGATTCTATTCACCATCTGCGCAGTCGGATTTCTATTCGTTGCTTACGGTGCGAGTTTGTCGATCTTGTATGCAGGCGGATTGCTGATCGGGGCCGGGCTCGGCGCCGAGCCCGATGC